>CAYPHE010000323.1:0-2970 GCA_964410075.1 uncultured Polaribacter sp. | reverse complement strand
AGAAAAATCAGGGAAAGAATTCGAAATTATTAAATACTTAGACCAACCACTATCTACATCTGAGTTAGAAGTTATTATTGAAAAATTAGAAATTCAACCTATTGATTTGGTTCGAAAAAATGAAAAAATCTGGAAAGAAAGTTTTAAAGGCAATACCCTTTCTGATAAAGAAATTGTAAACGCTATGGTTACTCATCCTAAATTAATTGAAAGACCTATTGTTATTCATAAAAACAAAGGTGTTATTGGTAGACCTGTAGATAATATATTAGAACTTATTTAACTAAACTTTATGAAAGCAGTTTAACTTTTAATTAACTGAATTTTCTTCCTTATAAAACAAACTTTGCACTTTTAATTCATTAAATACTCTAATTTTGTTGAAGAAAAGCGTACTTTTTTTAATTTTCTTTTTATCTACATATTTACTTTTTGCTCAAGAAAAAGTTACTATAACTGGTAAAGTTGTAGATAATCTCTACAATCAACCTTTAGAATTTGCTACTATAGTTTTAAAAAACCCTAAAACAAATGAAGTTACCGGCGGAATTACAGATGCTAAAGGAAATTTTAAAATAAAAATAATTAAAGGAACCTACGGAATTAGTATCGAATTTATTTCTTTTGAGTCTAAAAAATTCTCAGAACAGATCATAAATAAGAATCTTAATTTAGGAACTATCAAACTTTCTGAGGATACAAAATCTTTAAATGAGGTTGTAGTTGTTGCCGAAAAAACAACCGTAGATATTCGTTTGGATAAAAAAATATTTAACATTGGTAAAGATTTATCTATTAGAGGAGGAAACGCTAGTGATGTTTTAGGTAACGTACCTTCTGTTCAAGTTGATGTTGAAGGAGCTGTGAGTTTGAGAGGAAATGATAATGTTACCATTTTAATTGATGGTAGACCAAGTGCTCTTGTTGGTTTAAATGGTGCTGAAGCTTTACGTCAAATACCTGCTGAAGCCATTGAAAAGGTCGAGGTAATTACATCACCTTCTGCAAGGTATGATGCTGAGGGAACTGCAGGAATTTTAAATATCATTTTAAGAAAAAATAAACTGAAAGGTTTTAACGGCTCTTTACAATTAGATCTAGGTTACCCAGAAAGATTAGGAGCTGCGGTGAATGCAAATTTAAGAACAAAAAAATGGAACTTATTTACCAATACGGGTTTTAGGTACAATGCTACACCTGGCAATGCCTTTAGTGACTCTGATTTTTTATCTTCTACTGCACAAAACGCAAAAGTAATTGAAAGCAGAAACTTTGGGAGATTAAGTAGGTCTCTTTTTACAAGTTTTGGAGCCGAATATTTTATAAACGAAAATGCTAGTATTATTGGTAATATTATTTTTAATGGAGGAAACGATGATGACGTAAATACAAATATAATAGATCGTTTTAACAGCAATGGAAATATTAATGAAGCCACTTTTAGAACAGAAAATGAAGCTGAAGACGAAGAAAGAATACAGTACACTTTAGACTATATAAATAGTTTTGATGGGAGTGGAAAAAAACTTACTGTTAACTTACAATATTCAACTGAGGTAGAAGATATTTTAAATAATATTACAGAAGTAGACACTCAAGCAAATATTTTAAATGATTTAGAAAAAGTTTTAGAGAATCAAAATGAAGATCGTGCATTATTACAAGTAGATTACGTTCTTCCTATTGGAGAAAACATACAATTTGAAACTGGTTATAGAGGTAATTATAGAGATATTTTTAACAGTTTTTTTTTAGAAGAAAGGCTAGTTTTCCCAGATGGACCTTTAATTGCAGATGAAGGATTAAACAACTCTTTTAATTATAAAGAATTTGTAAATGCTGCGTATTTTCAATACGGACAAAAATTTGATAAATTTAATTTACTAGCTGGTTTACGTTATGAGCATACTGCTATAGAAATTATTCAACAAACAGCTACAAGTAAAGATCTTAGAAATTATGGTAATTTATTCCCAACCTTAAACTTGGGTTATGATTTAAAAGACGGAGAAAATTTTTCTCTAGGCTATAATAGAAGAATTAGAAGACCTAGAGGAAGAAGTTTAAATCCTTTTCCTAGTAGATCTAGTGAAGCAAATATTTATACTGGAAATGTAGCCTTAAACCCAGTTATTACAGATGCTTTTGACTTGGGATACATAAAACGTTGGAAAAAAATTACCTTAGGCACTTCTTTTTACTATAATATTAGTAATGATAATTGGGAAAGGATTCAAGAAGATACTGGTAATATTACAGATAATGGAGATCCAATTACAAGAAGATTCCCTATAAACTTATCTACAGAAGAACGAATAGGTTTAGAGTTTACATTAAATTACAGACCTTTAAAAATTTGGAATATAAATAGTGATTTTAATTTATTTAAAGTTACAAGTGATGGAGATTATACCAGTACAATATCTAACTTTACTCAAAATTTTGATTTTGAAAACACTGCTTTTTTTATAAGATTAAATCAAAAAATAACCCTGCCTTTAGCAATAGACCTTCAAATTAACTCAAATTACAGAGGGCCTACTCAAAATGCGCAAACTAAAATACAAGGAATTTTTAGCACAGATTTAGCTGCAAGTAAAGATCTTTTTAATGAAAAAGCATCTTTAAGTTTAAATTTTAGTGATATTTTTAATAGTAGGAGAAGCCAAAGAACAACTACTATACCTAGTTTTTTAGTTCAATATTCCGAATTTCAGTGGAGAGAACCACAAGTTAGAGTTAGTTTTGTTTATCGTTTTAATCAAAAGAAAAAGAGCACGAAAAGAAGTAGAGAAGATTTTGGTGGAGGAGAAGAATTTGAAGGATAAAAAAACACCTTTATATAAAATTAAAAAATCTTGGTTACAAAATGTAACCAAGATTTTTTAATTTTATATTTTAAGTACAAAAACTACTTTCCTTCAGCAGCTTTTTTAGCTTCTTTCTTTAATTTAAAATTTTCCCAAATAG
>CAYPHE010000322.1:0-2989 GCA_964410075.1 uncultured Polaribacter sp. | reverse complement strand
GGAATGACAAAAAGAATGGAAAAGTAACTAAATAAGCCCGCGTTAGCGATTGTAGTGAAAAGCCCACAGTAATTTTTTTGAAAATAAAAATTATGAGGACTTGTAACGAAAAGCGCGACTTTACTCCTGAATGCTTTCAGGAGAAAGTAACGCCCAAAAAAGACTAATCTTTTATTTTATCTGAATTTGGTAATTCTGTAAAACCCATATTATAAAAGGTAAATCCATAAATGTCTGCAAACTGTTCTATGGTTTTGGAAACTGGCGTTCCTGCTCCATGACCTGCATTGGTTTCAATTCTTATTAAAGTAGGATTTTCTCCTGTTTGTTTTTCTTGCAGTTCTGCAGCAAATTTAAAACTATGAGCAGGCACCACTCTATCGTCATGATCTCCTGTGGTAACTAAAGTTGCAGGATATTGCGTGTTTTCTTTTACATTATGAACTGGTGAATAGTCTTTTAAATAATCGAACATTGCTGCGCTATCTTCTGCTGTCCCATAATCGTAAGCCCAGCCTGCACCAGCGGTAAAGGTATGATAACGCAACATGTCTAAAACGCCAACTGCTGGTAAAGCCACTTTCATTAAATCGGGTCTTTGGGTCATGGTTGCGCCTACCAATAGTCCTCCATTTGAACCTCCACGAATGGCAAGGTATTTAGAAGAAGTAAATTTGTTTTCAATTAGGTATTCTGCAGCCGCAATAAAATCGTCAAACACATTTTGTTTTTGCATTTTTGTACCCGCATTGTGCCATTTTTTTCCGTATTCGCCTCCACCTCGTAAATTAGGTACTGCATAAATGCCTCCTTGTTCCATCCAAACAGCATTTGCAATTGAAAAAGAAGGCGTTAAGCTGATATTAAATCCTCCATAACCGTATAAAATTGTAGGATTTTTTCCATCTAAAACTAATCCCTTTTTATGGGTAATAATCATCGGAACTTTTGTACCATCTTTTGATGTATAAAACACTTGCTGACTTGTATAATTTTCTGGATTAAAGTCAATTTTTGGTTTCCAATAACTTGTGTATTCTCCTGTTTTAGGATTTAGTTTATATAAAGACCCGGGAGTATTGTAATTGGTAAATGAAAAGTAAATATCCTCAGTGTTTGCTTTTCCACTAAATCCTCCTGCTGAGCCAACACCAGGTAATTTTATTTCGCGAATTAATTTCCCCTCAAAATCATATTGTAATACTTTAGAAACAGCGTCTACCATATACTCTGTAAAAAAGTACCCTGCACCTTTTGAAGGAATCAATACGTTTTCTGTTTCGGCAATAAAGTCTTTCCAATTTTCTGGTGATGGATTTTTAGCATCTACCGTAACAATTTTTTTATTAGGAGCATTTAAGTTGGTAACCAAATACAACTTACTCCCTTTGTTATCGATTACATAAGTATCGCTATTGGTATCGTTTAAAACAGTAATTAATTTACTATTTGGGTTGCTTAAATCTTTAATAAACAACTTATTGCCAGAAGTAGATACAGAGGCTGTAACTACCAAATATTTGTTATCTTCTGTAACGTAACCTCCAACGTATCTGTGTTTTTCTGATGGAATTCCGCCAAAAATAACTTTATCTTCTTTTTGAGATGTACCTAGTTTGTGGTAGTACAATTTATGTTGATCTGTTTTTGCAGACAATTCGCTTCCTTCTGGTTTATCGTAACTAGAATAATAAAAGCCTTCATTTTTATACCAAGAAACTCCTGAGAATTTGACATCTACTAAAGTATCTTCTTTTATCGTTTTAGAAGCAACGTCCATTACAATAATCTTTCGCCAATCCGAGCCTCCTTCTGATATGGAATAGGCTGCAATTTTTCCGTTTTCAGAAAAATTTAAAGCGCCTAAAGAGGTAGTGCCATCTTTAGAAAATGTGTTTGGGTCTAAAAATACCTCTGCTTCCCCATCTCCTTTTTTACGATATACTACATATTGGTTTTGTAGTCCATCATTTTTATAAAAATAAGTGTAATCTCCTTCTTTAAAAGGGCGACCTACTTTTTCGTAGTTCCATAATTCCGATAGACGATTTTTTAATGTTTCGCGGTAAGGAATATTGTTTAAGTAATCAAAAGTTACTTCGTTTTGGGCTTTTACCCAGCTTTCTGTTTCTGGGCTTCTATCATCTTCTAACCATCTGTAATTATCAATAACTTCGGTTTTAAATAAAGTATCTGTAACTGGAATTTTTTCTGTCTTTGGATATTTCAAGAGGCTCTTTTTTTCTTTTGAAGTGTTATTACAAGCTGTAAAAATACAGCACAAAATAATAACAACGGTTAGTTGAGTTTTCATAATACGACATTTGAATAGTAGTCAAAAATACGAGTTGACAATCAGAAAGATAGTTGGTTTAACAAATTTTAACTTCAACTGTTATTGAATTTTATTCGATTGTAATTATTCTGGATTTAAAACGACTATTTTTGCGATTACGTTGTAAAGTTTATAGCAACTTTATTAAAAAAACCAAATTTCTGCTTTGGCAGCAATGACAAAAAAAATCAACAAAATAGAAAAGATAATTATGACAGAAAATTTAACCAAAGAAACCTTTTTAGAAAAGGTATTCAATTTCGAAAAAAATAAAGACTGGAAATTTGAAGGCGATAAACCAGCAATCATCGATTTTTATGCAGATTGGTGTGGCCCTTGTAAAATGTTGGCTCCCGTTTTAGAACAACTTTCTGAAGAATATGGAGATAAAATTGATATTTATAAAATAGATACTGAGGCAGAGCAAGAATTATCTGCTGCATTTGGTATTAGAAGTATT
Source organism: uncultured Polaribacter sp. (assembly GCA_964410075.1). GTDB lineage: Bacteria > Bacteroidota > Bacteroidia > Flavobacteriales > Flavobacteriaceae > Polaribacter. Next base: position 194 of record CAYPHE010000322.1, on the reverse strand, counting down.
CCAAGCATGCTTTTCTGCCCAACAGGTGAAGCACCACAAATGGCAAATGGAGCTTTACCAAAAGCTGATTTAGAACGTATTATTGGAGAAGTTTTAAAAGTAAACAAAAACTAAGCGAATCCTTCCCAAATATTGGGAGTCTATATATATGCAATTCCTTTAGATAACTTCTGAAGGAATTTTTTTATTGTAAA
>CAYPHE010000321.1:0-2992 GCA_964410075.1 uncultured Polaribacter sp. | reverse complement strand
GATGAACTTGTGGTAGCGGTAATGCTATCGAAAATTCCCGCAGAAGCTGCTGATGAAAAAAATGCTAGTAAAACAAAAATTGATAAATAAATATAAAAAGCTGGCTTTTTAAACCAGTAATTGAGTTCGTATTTGAATATTGTTAAGAACATACTTAAGTTATGAGTAATAGATTATAAATAGGTTTAGAAAGGTTTTTAATTGGGAATTGAATCCTTCAACTTTTAACTTTCTAACAAAATCTCGTCCTCTTGTAATGCAATAAAATACACATCATCTAATTGAGGCGATACATTTATAAAATCTTCATCTGGTTTTTCTAAACCAAATACTCTAATGTTTAAAGAATTGTCTGTATTGTAGCTTGTAGATAAAATCTTGTATTGGTTTGTATACAATTCCAACACTTCTCTCTCTATTTTTTTTGACCAAATTTTACCTTCTAATTCTTGAGTAGCCGCTAACGGAGTAGTATGTTTTAAAATCTTTCCCCCATTTACAATTGCCATTTCATTACATAGCTCTTTTACATCTTCTACAATATGCGTAGAAAAAATAACCGTACAGTTGCTACCTACTTCTCGTAAAACGTTTAAAAAACGTACACGTTCCGCAGGATCTAAACCCGCTGTAGGCTCATCTACAATAATTAATTTAGGGTTGTTTAGTAGTAACTGGGCAATTCCAAAACGTTGTTTCATTCCTCCGGAATAACCCGCTACATATTTATTTCTAACCTCATACAAATTGGTAATTTCTAATACTTCTTTTACAACTTTGTTTCTTTCTATCTTATTGGCAATTCCTTTTAAAGTAGCAAAATAGTGTAGTAAGTCTTCTGCAGACATTTTTGGATACACGCCAAATGATTGTGGTAAATAACCCAGTATTTTACGCAAACTCATTTTATCTTCCAAAACATTAATATCACCAAAAGTAATTGAACCAAAATCTGGATCTTGCAAGGTAGCAATGGTTCGCATTAAAGATGACTTTCCTGCTCCATTTGGCCCTAATAAGCCAAACATTCCCGTACCAATTTCTATACTTAAATTATCAATTGCTTTAACACCATTTTTATAGGTTTTGATTAAATTACTTATAACTAATTTCATGTAATTTTTTTGTTTATTGAAGATATGTGTAAAAATAAGAAGATTTGTTACATACTTTATTAGATATTTAATTGAAGAACTTAAAATTTCGCATTATTTTTACTAATTAGATTTAAAAAAAGAATATTAGAAATATGTCGAAAGAAACAATTTTAAATAAAGGTTCTTTAACCTTTTTAGAAAAATATTTAAACAACGCTGCTCCAACAGGTTACGAATGGGAAGGTCAAAAAATTTGGATGGAATATCTAAAACCTTATGTAGACACTTTTATTACAGATACTTACGGAACTGCCGTTGGCGTTATTAATCCTGATGCTAAATACAAAGTGGTTATAGAGGGACATGCTGATGAAATTTCGTGGTATGTAAATTACATTTCTGATAACGGCTTAATTTACGTGATTAGAAATGGAGGAAGCGACCACCAAATTGCACCGAGTAAAATTGTAAATATTCATACCAAAAACGGAATTGTAAAAGGTGTTTTTGGCTGGCCTGCCATTCATACCAGAAATAGAGCAAACGAAGAAGCTCCAAAACCAGATAATATTTTTATAGATTGTGGTTGTGCAACTAAAGAAGAAGTAGAAGCTTTAGGTGTTCATGTAGGTTGTGTAATTACTTATCCAGATGAGTTTCATGTGTTAAATAAAGATAAGTTTGTTTGTAGAGCATTAGACAATAGAATGGGTGGTTTTATGATTGCTGAAGTTGCTCGTTTACTTAAGGAAAATGGAAAAAAATTACCTTTTGGATTGTACATTACCAATGCTGTACAAGAAGAAATTGGACTACGTGGTGCAGAAATGATAACCCAAACCATAAAACCAAATGTGGCTATAGTTACTGATGTTACTCACGACACTACCACACCAATGATTGAACAAAAAAAGGAAGGTTTACTTAAAATGGGTAAAGGTCCTGTTATAGCCTACGCTCCTGCTGTTCAGCAAAAATTACGCGATTTAATTATTGAAACTGCAGAGGAAAAAGAAATTCCTTTTCAACGTTCTGCCTTATCTAGAGCAACAGGTACAGACACAGATGCTTTTGCTTACAGCAATGGCGGTGTTGCTTCTGCTTTAATTTCTTTGCCTTTACGCTATATGCATACTACCGTAGAAATGGTTCATAGAAGTGATGTAGAAAATGTAATAAAAATGATTTATGAAACATTATTGAAAATTGAAGATGGTGAAACATTTTCTTATTTTAAGTAAACTTTTATAAAACGTCATTGCGAGGAACGAAGCAATCCTTTACTTAAATTAAAGAGATTACTTCGTCATTCTTCCTCGTAATGACGCTTTTTTTTATGGACGAACTTATAGATATTTTAACTCCCGAAGGAAAATCAACTGGAAAAACCGCTTTAAAATCTGAAGCTCATAAAAACGGATGGTTTCATGCTACTGTTCATATTTGGTTATATACTAAAGAAAAAAAAGTGCTGCTACAACAAAGAGGGTTTTCAAAAAAGGTATTTCCTGGTTTATGGGATATTTCTGTAGCTGGACATATTGGTGCGGGAGAAACAATTTTAAAAAGTGCTAAAAGAGAAGTTTTTGAAGAGATTGGTCTTGAATTAAATGAAAAAGAACTCATTAAAATTGGCACTAGAATTCATCAGGTAAAGCACGATAATGGAATTATAGATAATGAACACCACCATGTTTTTATTGCTGAATTAAAAAAACCTTTAGAAGAATTAACTATTCAAACAGAAGAAGTGGAAGCCATTCAACTTTATGACTTGTCTGTTTTAAAAGACACAAAAAACCTTGAAAACGTCTTGCTTCCAAGGTTTCATGAGTATTACTGTATGGTGTACCAAAAAATAGAAAATAGACTAAGGACTAAGGACTAAGGACTAA
>CAYPHE010000320.1:1700-2999 GCA_964410075.1 uncultured Polaribacter sp. | reverse complement strand
ATGAAAAAAATACTTATGGTTTGCTTAGGTAATATTTGTAGGTCTCCATTAGCGCAAGGTATTTTAGAAACTAAAGTAGATGCAAACGAGGTGTTTGTAGATTCTGCAGGCACTGGTGCTTATCATATCGGTAAACTTCCAGATAGTCGTTCTATTTCAGTAGCTAAAAAACATGGTATTGATATTACTAACCAAAGAGCAAGACAATTTCAGGTAGAAGATTTTGATGAATTTGATGTTATTTTCGTTATGGATCAATCCAATTATCAGAATATTATACGTTTAGCAAGAACTGTAGAAGATGAAGGTAAAGTAAAGATGATTCTTAATGAAATTAGTCCCGAAGATAATTCAGTGCCAGATCCTTATTATGGTGGAGATAGAGGGTTTGATAATGTGTTTAAAATGCTAGACGAAGCTTGTTCGATTGTTGCTAGTAAGCTTTAGTTTTTTTAAAGTTGAAAAGTGTAATTGTGTAAAAGTTTAGAATAAGAAATTAAAAATAATGCATATCTTTCTGATATAAATTTAGTTTCAGTAACCAGTAACCAGTAACCAGTAACCAGTAACCAGTAACCAGTAACCAACAACTAATTATGTTAGGTAAACTCTATTTAATTCCCACAACTTTAGGAGAAACAGAACCTTTAGAAGTAATGCCATTATCAGTAAAAAAAGTAATTGAAGAGGTTGACTTTTTTATTGTAGAAAATGAAAAGTCTGCAAGAAGATTTATAAAGAAAATTACTCCAAAAAAATCTCAACCTTCTTTAACATTAATGTTGCTAGATAAATATGCAGAAGAAGAAGAGACCAATGCTTATTTAGATATTTGTGCAGAGGGAAAAAATGTTGGATTACTTTCTGAGGCTGGTGTGCCAGCAGTTGCAGATCCAGGAGCAACTATTGTTAAATTGGCTCACGAAAAAAATATAAAAGTAGTTCCTTTAGTGGGACCAAGTTCTATTTTAATGGCAATGATGAGTTCTGGATTAAATGGACAAAATTTTGCCTTTAATGGGTATTTGCCTATTGATAAATTAGACAGAAAGAAGGCAATAAAAGAGTTAGAGCGATTATCTAAAGATAAAAATCAATCACAGATTTTTATCGAAACACCTTACAGAAACGAAAAAATGTTTACTGATTTAAAAGCAACGCTAACCCCAACCACTAATTTGTGTATAGCTTGTGATATTACTTTACAATCAGAATATATAAAAACATTAGCTGTAAAAGACTGGAAAAGTCAAAAGCCAGATTTGCACAAAAAACCAGCAATTTTTATTATTCATAAAT
>CAYPHE010000320.1:0-1600 GCA_964410075.1 uncultured Polaribacter sp. | reverse complement strand
TTAAACCCTCGCTTTTCTATCAGCTTCAATATTACTTACATCATAACCAGCAAACTTTTTCATGTAATAATAAACAGTTGCGCCATAAGCATCAGCAAAAGAGGTTAAACCATTGCTTCTTAAGTATTTTTTTACATTTCCTGCTCCAGCTAAATGTGCGGCTGCTAATACTCCTGATTCTGTTATAAGTATTCCATTAATTTTTTTACCAACAAATCGTTTAATATCTTTTCTAAGAATCCATTTATTTACTTTACATAGAGCAACAAATGTTTTTTCTTGTAGTTCAGGGTTATGTAAAAAAGCCTTTGTGTCGTAAATTTTAAAACGCTGTAATGTGGTTTTTCCGAATTGGTATTTCCCTAAATAGCCTAAAGAATTTACAACGGTATATTTTCCTTGAGATTCTTTAAACGCTAAGGCTTGTTTAAAGGCAATAAAGTTCTTTTGTAAATACGGAATGTTATAATCCACATATTTAGGATAAGCAACTAATGGTAAAGGGGTGCTTATTGTAGTTGAATTCGTTTTTTCTTTTTCTATTGTTGTAGCTCCTATGGTTACAATTAACAATAAACTAAAAATAACTTTTTTGATAAATAATTACTTTCTATTTAGCACTGCAAAGCTATGTAAGATTTTTAAATGATTGATTACGAATATGTTAAAAATGATTAAAAATATAAATAATGAAGTTTAAATCCATTTTTAGTGTTAAATTCTAATGCAGGAGCAGGAATTTTTATGAAGTTGACAACAGAAAAGACCGTTTTTAAGAATTTTGATTTTGTTTCTATTTTAGTTAAATCTGCATCAAAACTTAAGTAGAATTGTCGGTAAGGATTTTGTAATAAGCGATTCTCTTTAGAGTTAGTGCCAAATAACATTCCGTCTGCACCATACCCAAAAGCAATGTTTAGCCATTTTGGGAAATTTCCTGTTTTATTAAAAGACCAAACATTTGCAGATAACCAGTAGGTTTGTCCGTTATAATCTTTTAAAGTTTGTTGTATAAAATTTTCTCCTAAAGTTTCTGGTCTTTGAGTAGCGTATTGTGTTTGGTGAAAAGAATACTTAACACTAATGCGCTGTTCATTCCAAAGTAATTCTTGCCCAATGAGTAGTGTTGTTCCGGCAGCATTAGCGGCAATATCGCCTATAGAAGCACCCCACTGTTCAGAAAATCCGTCTAAAACTTCTACAGCGGTTAAAAAGCTAAAACCTAAAGTGGCTCCATAGATTAATTGATTTTTTTTAGAAACACCAGCCCAGTTTAAAGTATTCATGCCTATTTTCCCAAAATAATAAGCAGTCATCAAATGCCCAGCTTTATCCATTTGTTTCCAATCGTTATTGTCATTTTTAAATTGAAAACTAGAACGAGGATAATCCTTATACCACAATTCGTTTAGTGCAAATAAAGTTCCTGTAGCTAAAACACTTTCAGAAATAACAATTGCATTTCTTCTTTTAATATTTAACGTGTCAGATTTTTCCCAAAAAGAATTTTGAGATTGTAACTGCATTGAGAAAATAAAAATGAAAAATGAAAAATGAAATGTTTTCAAAAAAAATAATTTAACCTTGACTACTGACTACT
>CAYPHE010000319.1:0-3017 GCA_964410075.1 uncultured Polaribacter sp. | reverse complement strand
AATGGAAAATTATTTCTTCTAAAAAATTACAAAATATTTTAGGTTATACTTTTGAGCATGGTGACTTGTTGAACATATAAAATCCAACAAGTCATTATATACTTTTTACTTATTTTACTTCTACAATTTTAGTTCTAGTTGGTGTTTCTGAACCATTTTCGTAATAGTCAACTCTAACTGTAATTGGTTCATTTGGCATAAATATATTTATATTAGAGTTAGCAGAATTAGAAATTACTTCAAAAGTTTGAATGTTTGTATCTCTATTATAGGTGGTTATGTACCAGTTGTTTATAGAGGTAGATGAAAAGCTCCAAGTATAAGCAAAACCATTTTCATCTCTTTCAATTTGCAAAGCAGTCATAACAATTTTTAAGCTTGTACCTTTAGGTAGAGTTGCTGAAAAACTATGTGATCCACTAGATCCTTCTATATAATTAGGGTCTAGAAAATTTTTACCATAAAATCCATTTTCAGGATAGACAATACTAGCAAGGTCAGTAGTTAGCGTTTCTTCATTCCCATAAGCTGTGGTTCCTTCGCTATTTGTAGCGTAAGCTCTAACATAGTAAGTTGTGTTTGGTATAAGATTGATTAATTCGCTTTCAAAAGTACCAGTACCTTCACCATCAACAGATTTATCATTATCAATAGTTGGTGCTGGGTTTTTACTCCAGCAAACTCCCCTAGTTACGATAGTACCCCCGCCATCATTAGTTATATTTCCGCCACTTTTTGCGGTAGTTTGGGTTACTTCACTAATCTCTTTTGTTGTTAAAGTAGCAGCTATTGCTTTTGTTTTAAAGCTAATTTCATTTCCGTAAGCAATTATATCTTCACTATTTATAGCGTATGCTCTAATATAGTAGGTTGTGTTTGGAGTCAATTCATTTAAACCACTTATATATTCTCCATTACCAGTTCCATCACTAGAAAAATTATTCTCTAGAGTTGGATTAGCAGTAATGTTCCAACAAACTCCTCTTTGGGTAATTAAAAGATTACTTGGGTAGGTTACCATTCCACCAGTTTGTGCTGTATTTTGAGTGATTTGTATTGCTTCCTTTGTAGTTACAGTTGGTAAAGGTAATCCCGTTTGAAATACAATGGTATTTCCATAGTTGGTTCCATCTGCCGTAGTTGCATACGTTCTAACATAATAAATAGTACCAGGTTGAAGATCTATTAAACTACTGGTGAAGTTTTCATTTCCGGTTCCTTGTTTTATAATGTTATCATTAATAGTTGGTGTTAAAGAAGTTGTAGCCCAGCAAATTCCTTTTTCAGTAATTTCTTTACTTCCATTATTAGTAATTGTGCTAGAAATAATAGCTGATACTTCTGTAATTTCCGTTGCATCTAATGTAGAAAGCTCAATATCACCCAAATGTGTTTGAAACAAAATTGTTTTTCCATAATTAGTACCCACAGCATTTGTGGCATAAGCTCTAGCGTAATAGGTAGTACCTGCTTCTAAATTTTCCATAGTAGAAGAAAACGCTTCACTACCAGAACCGTGTTCTGTTTTACTATCGTTTAAATCAGGCTCTACCGAAGTGGTAGACCAAGTGATTCCTTTTTGAGAAATTTCACTATTTCCATTATCAGTAATAGTTCCTCCCATAGTTACAGTGTTTTCTGTAAGATTTGTTGGTTTTTGTGTACTTAATTCAGGTAAAAAAGTAGTTGGTTCATTATTTTCGTTTTCAGTACAATTGGTGGCTATTAATAAAAGAAATAATGCAGATAAAATTTTATTTTTCATAACTTATTTTTAAATATAATTTTGTGTAAATATAGTAATTAGTTCTTTTTAAACTCAGGGTTAGCAATTTCCGCTTTCAAAGTATCATTTTGTAAACAGTACTTTATGAGTTTTGCAAATTTATCCTTAGCATTTTTAACAATAAAAGAAGTATCCGTTTGAAATGTAAATTAAAAAAAAATAGGTTTTTGTCTAGCTTTAATAGCTTTTTTACAAAAATTAAAAAACAAAACCACTGATAAGAATCTCATTATTTAAATTTATAAATCTAAAATATATAACTTCTCCATTAATTTGTCTGTAAAAGCATAAAGTGTGTTAATTTTTAGATAATTAGCTGATTTGTTTATTAATTTGTTTCTTTAATTAAACAAAAATAACAAACCATGAAAAAATGTATTGTATTGATAACAGCCATACTCTGTTTTTTAGTATTACCAGCAAAGGGACAAAGTTTTCAAGGCAAAGCAACATACATTTCTAAATCTAAAATGGAGTTAGGTAGTTGGGGAGCTAAACTAAGTGAAGCTAGAAAAAATCAGATTAAAGCAAGGTTAAAAAACAGATTAGAGAAAACATATTTTTTAACTTTTAATACTCAGGAATCCTTTTTTAAAGAAGATGAAAAAATTGATGCTATTTCTGGGGCTACAGATTCTTGGGGAGCTTATTTTTCGAGAGGAGATCAATATAAAAATGTAAAAGAAAATAAGTTAATTCAAAGTCAGGAATTTTATGGAAAACGTTTTTTAGTAAAAGATAGTTTATATAAAATAGAATGGACAATGGGAACAGAGTCTAAAAAAATTGGTAACTATACTTGTTATAAAGCAAAAGCATTTGTGCCTAATACTGAATTAAAATGGTATAGTTTTTCTTGGTCAGATTTAAGAAAAACCGAAGTAAAAGAAGGAGATACTAAAAAGCCAGAAGAAGCTATGACAATAGTAGAAGCATGGTACTCGCCTCAAATACCTGTTTCTCAAGGGCCGGCAGAGTTTTGGGGACTACCAGGATTAATTTTAGAAGTAAGTTACGGAAATACAATATTACTTTGTACAGAAGTGGTTATACATAAAGACAAAACGGAAAAAATAAATATACCTACCAAAGGAGAGGAGATTACAAAAAATGATTACTCAGAAACTATTAAAAAAAGAATGCAAAACTTTAGAAATAACAGAGGAGGTAGAAGAAGTAGGTAATATCTAATACAAGTTTTAAATTTTTATTCTTTATATAAAAAACTCAA
>CAYPHE010000318.1:0-3027 GCA_964410075.1 uncultured Polaribacter sp. | reverse complement strand
GGTGTTTTTGCTGTAAATTCTGCAGCACAAGTATCAACTAACTTGTACACACGCTGAATTTTAAGTTCTTCTCTCTTATTATATACTTCGCTTTCTAAACAATCTAGCATATGAGCTATTTGTCTATCTCCGTATCCTTTTTGTTTTGCTTCTAGTAATAAATCTCTATCAATCGTATTGATATTAAACGTAGAAATCTCTTTTTCTAGCAAGAATAACTCTTCATATTGTTTTAAATACCACATGTCAATTTTTGTGATATCGTAAATTTTAGAAAGCGGAATACCCATTGCAATGGCATCGTATATTGCAAAAACACGGTCCCAACTTGCATGAGTTAATTTTTCTATAATCTGGTTATAATCCGTATACCCTTTTCCGTCTGCACCTAAACCATTTCTTTTAATTTCTAAAGATTGTGTAGCTTTATGTAATGCTTCTTGGAAAGAACGTCCTATTCCCATAACCTCTCCTACAGCTTTCATCTGTAAACCTAACGTTCTGTCAGAACCTTCAAACTTATCAAAGTTCCAACGAGGAATTTTTACGATTACATAATCTAACGTAGGCTCAAATAATGCAGAAGTAGATTTTGTAATTTGATTTTCTAATTCATCTAAAGAGTAACCAATAGCCAACTTTGTAGCAATCTTTGCAATAGGATAACCAGTTGCTTTACTAGCTAATGCTGATGAACGAGAAACTCTAGGATTAATTTCAATGGCAATAATATCTTCTTTTTCATCTGGAGAAACCGCAAATTGCACATTACATCCCCCTTCAAAATCTCCGATAGAGCGCATCATTTTAATGGCCATATCACGCATTTTTTGATAAGTTCTATCAGATAATGTCATTGCTGGTGCTACAGTAATAGAATCTCCGGTATGGATACCCATTGGATCCATATTTTCTATAGAACAGATAATTACAACATTATCGTTTTTATCACGAAGTAATTCCAATTCATACTCCTTCCATCCCATCATGGCTTTATCAATCATCACTTCGTGGATTGGTGATGCTTCTAAACCTCTTCTTAATAACTCATCAAAATCTTTTGGATCGTAAACAATAGAAGCCCCTGCTCCTCCTAAAGTATATGAAGAACGGATTACTAAAGGAAATCCAAATTCCTGTGCAATTTCTTTACCTTTTAAAAATGATGTTGCCGTTGCTTGTGGCGCCATAGGAACATCTATCTTACCCATTAACTCACGAAACTGCTCTCTATCTTCGGTAACATTAATTGCATTAATGTCAACACCAATCATTTTAACACCAAAATCTTTCCAAATTCCTTTATCATCTGCTTCAATACACAAGTTTAATGCAGTTTGCCCACCCATAGTAGGTAACACAGCATCAATTTGTGGATGCTCTTTTAAAATTTGAATGATAGATTTTGTAGTTAATGGCAACAAATAGACATGATCTGCCATAGAAGGATCTGTCATAATTGTTGCAGGATTAGAATTGATAAGTATCGTTTCTATTCCATCTTCGCTAAGCGAACGTAAAGATTGAGAACCAGAATAATCAAATTCACAGGCTTGACCGATTACAATTGGTCCTGAACCTATAATTAAAATGGATTTTAAGTCTGTTCTTTTTGGCATGATAAGTTACTGTATTTTATAGTGTTGCAAAAATAGTTAGCTATTATATATAAAAAAAGGTGTTACTAAAAATAGCAACACCTATATTATTAACAAATTGTTAATCATTATTTTTTATGTCTAGATTCAGATGAAACAGACAATTTTTTTCTTCCTTTTGCTCTTCTACGAGCCAATACCTTTCTACCATTAGCAGAAGCCATTCTTTCCATAAAACCGTGTTTGTTTCTTCTTTTTCTCTTCGATGGTTGGTACGTTCTTTTTGGCATGATATATTTTTTTAAATATCTTCTTTATCTTATTTATTTGCTTGTAACAAGTTACCCCGTTGAAAGCGAGGGCAAATATACAACTGTTTTTACTTTTGGCAAATACTATTTGTAAAATTATTCATTTTTTTTTTAGCGCTTTTTAAAACTTTTTGAAATGAACTCATTTTCAGTTTTATATAAATCTATTTATTTTAAAATGAATCGCTAATTTGTGTAGCCATTATGTACTATACATTACATTTTTAAGAAACTCATACTACTTTTTAATAATTATTTTTAAAACGTATTTATTTTCTTAGGACAAATTCTGATTTACAAATTTAAAGAAATTATACTACTTTTTATTTGTGGAAAATGCCAGAGTTAGTACTTTTGCGCAAACCTAAGTATACCATGAACAACACCAAATATGTTTTTGTAACAGGTGGCGTAACTTCTTCTTTAGGAAAAGGAATTATTGCTGCATCTTTAGCCAAATTGTTACAAGAAAGAGGCTTCTCTGTTACGATTCAGAAGTTAGATCCTTATATAAATATAGACCCAGGAACACTAAATCCTTACGAACACGGAGAATGTTATGTAACTGATGACGGTGCAGAAACGGATTTAGATTTAGGGCACTACGAACGTTATTTGAATATACCAACTTCCCAGGCTAATAATGTTACTACAGGTAGAATTTATCAATCTGTAATTAATAAAGAACGTAAAGGGGAATTTTTAGGAAAAACAATTCAGGTAATTCCACATATTACGGATGAAATCAAACGTAGAATTCAAATTTTAGGAGAAACTGGAGAATTTGATATTGTAATTACTGAAATTGGTGGAACTGTTGGAGATATTGAGTCTTTACCTTACGTAGAATCTGTTCGTCAAATGCTTTGGGAAAAAGGAGAAGAAAATGCAATTGTTATTCATTTAACTTTAGTTCCTTATTTAGCTGCAGCAGGCGAGTTAAAAACAAAACCAACACAACACTCTGTAAAAAGTTTAATGCAAAGTGGGGTTAGCCCAGATATTTTAGTGTGTAGAACAGAACATCAAATTTCTGATGATATTAAACGCAAACTAGCGTTATTCTGTAATGTTAAGACAGAAGATGTAATTCAATCTATAGACGCAGAAACTATTTA
>CAYPHE010000317.1:0-3086 GCA_964410075.1 uncultured Polaribacter sp. | reverse complement strand
TTATTAGTGTTGGTGGAAGAAGTTCCTCACGATAATTTAAAAAGAGAAGGAACTAACATTCACTACGATTTGTATATTAATTTTTCTGAAGCTGTTTTAGGGGTAAGTAAAGAGGTAGAAACAGTTACAGGAAAAGTAAAAATTAAAATAGAGCCAGGTACACAATCAGGTAAGATACTTAGACTAAAAGGAAAAGGTCTACCAAGTATAGAAAGATATGGTACAGGAGATTTTTTAATTCATGTTAATGTATGGACTCCTCAAGAGCTTACGAAAGAGCAAAGACAGTTTTTTGAGAAAATGAATACAGACGATAACTTTACTCCAAATCCGAATCATTCAGATAAATCATTTTTTGAGAAGGTTAAAGACATGTTTTCTTAGTTTTAAATGTTAAAGTTTATATACTAAGTTAATTTTAATTTAAAAAAACATTTTTAGGTAGTATATTTGCAGTGTCGTTGAGTAATCATCGACACTTTTTCTTTTTCATAGCAATTTTTCCCACTCAGTTTTTAATTGAGTGGGTTTTATTTTTTTATAGAATTTGTAAATAAGAAATCGTAATTTTGTATTAAATAATTAGCAGATCTATCTTATCGTCGCGAATTTATTTCGGGAAGGAAAGTCCGGACACCATAGAGTAACATAGCGGATAACATCCGTCCAACGTAAGTTGAGGACAAGTGCAACAGAAAGCAAGTACAGTTAGGCTGTAGTGAAACCAGGTAAACTCTATGTGGTGCAATGCCATGTATATTAGAAACTGAACGTAACTCGCGTGATTCTAAAGGGTAGGCAGCTTGATTTTAACAGTAATGTTAAGACTAGATAAATGATAAGAATCCTAAATTTATTTTAGGATACAGAATTCGGCTTACTGATCTGCTTTTTATTTTTTTAAATTCAATTTTCTAAGCATAACTTCCCTTAAAATCTATTTTCTGTAGTTCTAAATTCTAAAGAACTATTTTAACAATATTATTAAATAGTTATTCCATAAAATCAGTATCCTTTTATTACTAAATTTTTAACAATATGTATAGATTGGTTTATTTTCTTCATAAATACTTTCAACTTGCTATTTATTTTTACGATTTAGGCTAAAAAGATTACATTTGCCTTCGTTGATTTTTTTGAGAATTTTTTAAAAAATTAATAGCAGTTATCTCAATAAATAATCTAGCAAAAGAGCTATTTTATAAGTGATTGGTTTAACAATATTTTACATTCAAAAAGACTTTTATACATGAATACTTACAACGATTACCTAAAAGAAATCGAAGAGAGAAAGAAGCAAGGACTTCACCCAAAACCAATTGATGGTGCTGAATTATTAAGTGAGATTATTTCTCAGATTAAAGATGAAAATAATCAGTACAGGGAAGACTCTCTTAACTTTTTTATATACAATGTATTACCTGGAACTACAAGTGCAGCAAAAGTTAAAGCTCAGTTTTTAAAGGAAATCATTTTAGGAGAATCTATTGTAAAAGAAATTTCACAAGCTTCTGCATTTGAGCAGTTGTCTCATATGAAAGGTGGACCTTCTGTAGATGTATTATTAGATTTAGCTTTAGGAAATGATGAAGCAATTGCACAAGAAGCAGCTACAGTGTTAAAAACACAAGTTTTTCTTTACGAAGCAGATACAGAACGTTTAGAAAATGCACACAATAGCGGAAACGCAATTGCTACAGGAATTTTAGAAAGTTATGCGCAAGCAGAATTCTTTACAAAACTTCCAGAAGTTGAAGAAGAAATTCAAGTAGTTACTTACATTGCTGGAGTTGGAGATATTTCTACAGATTTATTATCTCCTGGAGCAGACGCACACTCAAGATCAGACCGTGAATTGCACGGACAATGTATTTTTGAGCATAATAAAGACATGCAAAAAGAAGTACTTGAATTGAAAGCGCAACATCCTGATAAACGTATCATGTTACTTGCAGAAAAAGGAACAATGGGTGTTGGTTCTTCTAGAATGTCTGGTGTAAACAACGTAGCATTATGGACTGGGGTTTCATCTAGCCCATATGTGCCATTTATTAATATTGCTCCAGTAATTGCAGGTACAAATGGTATTGCACCAATATTTTTAACTACAGTTGGTGTTACTGGAGGTATTGGTATCGATTTAAAAAACTGGGTTCAACAAAAAGATGAAAACGGTAATACAATTGTTGATAAAGATGGTGAACCTATTTTAAAACAAATGTATTCTGTAGAAACAGGTACTGTTTTAACGATAAATACAAAAACAAAAAAATTATATAGTGGAAGTGTAGAATTAAAAGACATTTCTACTGCATTAACTCCACAAAAAATGGAGTTTATCAAAGCAGGAGGATCTTACGCTGTTGTTTTTGGTAAAAAATTACAAACTATTGCTTGTAAAATTTTAGGAATAGACATTCCTCAGGTGTATGCTCCGTCAAAAGAAATTTCTATTGAAGGACAAGGTTTAACTGCCGTTGAAAAGATATTCAATAAAAATGCTGTTGGAACTACACCAGGTAAAACCTTACATGCAGGTTCTAACGTAAGAGTAGAAGTAAACATTGTAGGTTCTCAAGATACTACAGGGTTAATGACATCTCAAGAATTAGAAATGATGGCTGCAACTATTATTTCTCCAATAGTAGATGCTGGTTATCAATCTGGTTGTCATACCGCTTCTGTTTGGGATGATAAATCTCAAGCTAATATTCCAAGATTAATGAAGTTTATGAACGACTTCGGATTAATTACGGGTAGAGATCCAAAAGGACAATATCATGCAATGACAGATGTTATACATAAGGTGTTGAATGATATTACTGTAGACGATTGGGATATTATTATAGGTGGAGATTCGCATACACGTATGTCTAAAGGTGTTGCTTTTGGAGCAGATTCTGGAACAGTAGCATTAGCTTTAGCCACGGGTGAAGCTACAATGCCAATCCCAGAATCAGTTAAAGTAACTTTTAAAGGCGACATGAAATCTTATATGGATTTTCGTGATGTAGTACACGCCACACAACAACAAATGTTAAAGCAATATGGCGGAGAAAACGTATTCCAAGGGCGTATAATCGAAG
>CAYPHE010000316.1:0-3105 GCA_964410075.1 uncultured Polaribacter sp. | reverse complement strand
GGAAATGATAAACCAGATATTCGTTTTGGAATGGAGTTTGGCGAACTAAACGAAGTAGCGCAACATAAAGATTTTGGTGTTTTTAATAATGCAGAATTGGTTGTGGGTATTGCGGTTCCTGGAGGAAATGCTTACACTAGAAAACAAATTGACAATTTAATCAAATGGATAAAGCGTCCGCAAGTTGGTGCTTTAGGAATGGTATATTGTAGAGTAAATGAAGATGGATCGTTTAAAAGTTCTGTAGATAAGTTTTACGACCAAAAAGATTTGGCAAAGTGGGCTGAAGTTACAGGTGCTAAAGCAGGTGATTTGATTTGTATTTTATCTGGAGAAACCAATAAAGTAAGAACGCAATTATCTGCCTTGCGTATGCATTTGGCAGAAGAATTAGGTTTGCGAAAATCAGACGAGTTTGCACCACTTTGGGTAATTGATTTTCCATTATTGGAATTAGACGAAGAAACTGGAAATTATCATGCCATGCATCACCCATTTACATCACCAAAACCAGGACAATTGGAATTGTTAGATGCTAAACCAGGAGAAGTAAAAGCAAATGCTTATGATTTGGTATTAAATGGAAACGAAATTGGAGGAGGTTCTATTCGTATTCACGATAAAAAAACACAAGAAATTATGTTTAAACATCTTGGGTTTACTGAAGAAGAAGCTAAAGCACAATTTGGATTTTTAATGGATGCGTTTGAATATGGAGCACCACCTCATGGAGGTTTGGCATTTGGATTAGATAGATTGGTTGCTATTTTAGGTGGTCAAGAAACGATTCGAGATTTTATTGCTTTTCCAAAAAACAACTCAGGTAGAGACGTAATGATAGATGCACCAGCTTTTGTAGATGATGCACAATTGGAGGAGTTGAGTTTAAAATTGGATATCAAAGAATAACTGATAAATTTTATTTTTTAGACCCGAAAGGTTTTCAAAACCTTTCGGGTCTTTTATTTAGAAGAATTTAGTACTTTTATTCAACGAAACAAATTCTTTCGTTTCAACACCAACTAATGCCTAAAAACACCAAGCTTTATAAAGATTTTTTAATCTGGAGATACAAACATATTTCTGAAAGGCAGTTTATTTATATTCTTAGTGTTTTTGTTGGGTTTTTGGCTGGTTTTGGTACGTTTTTACTAAAGGATATTACTTTTTTAATTGAGGAGTTGTTACAAGGAAACTTTATTAAAAAATACCACTATAGCTTGTATTTTGTGTTTCCAATTATTGGATTGTTGCTTGTTTTTTTGATTAAAAAATTTATCATAAAAAAAGAAATAGGGCATGGAATATCTACTACACTTCATGCAATTTCCAAACGAAACGGAATCATAAAACAATATAAAATTTTTGCATCTATACTCACCGCCCCAATAACGGTAGGTTTTGGTGGTTCTGCTGGGTTACAGGGACCTGCAGTAAGTACAGGAGCTGCGTTGGGAGCAAATGTATCTCAGTTTTTTCATATGAATGCAAAGACGAGAATGCTATTAATTGGTTGTGCAACAGCAGGAGCCATGTCTTCTATGTTTCAAGCGCCAATTGCAGCAATAATTTTTGCTGTAGAAATATTTAGTTTAGACTTAGCTTTTGCGTCTCTGGTTCCTTTGTTGTTAGCGTCAGTTTCTGCAGTAATCACTTCGTATTTTTTTGTAGGAACAGATGTGTTGTTTCGTTTTAAACTCATTGATGTTTTTCAAATTCAAGATATTCCATTTTATATTGTTTTAGCCATAATAACTGGTTTTGCGTCAGTATATTTTTCGAAGATGTATTTTAAAATCATCCAGCTTTTTGATAAAGTTAAAAAACCTTTTCAGAAGTTAATTATTGGAGGAATTGCCATTGGAATTATGCTGTATTTAATTCCGCCTTTATATGGGGAAGGTTATGGTTTAATAAATAATTTATTGAATGGAAATGCCATAGCTTCTTTACAAGAATTACCCTACAATATCGATTACGAAAAAACGTATTTGGTAATTATTATGCTACTAATTATTGCTATTTTTAAAGCAATAGCTATGACCACTACGTTTGTGGCTGGTGGAGTGGGTGGTGTTTTTATCCCCACTTTATTTATGGGGTCTGCATTAGGAAACGCCATTGCAAAGACCATCAATCAATTTGGGTTTTCAGTTTCTGAGTCTAATTTTACCTTAATTGGTATGACAGGTTTAATGGCAGGTGTATTGCATGCGCCATTAACTGCAATTTTCTTGATTGCAGAAATTACCGGAGGTTACGAATTGTTTGTGCCGTTAATGTTGGTTGCAGCTATTAGTTTTGCTATAACCAAATACTTTATTTCTAATTCTATTTATACGGTAGAATTGGCTAAAAAAGGAGAGTTAATTACCCATAATAAAGACAAAAACGTGTTAATGTTAATGAAAATTGACAAGTTAATCGAAAAGAATTTTGTGCCTATTTATCCTGAAATGTCTTTTGGGGAAATGTTGAAAAAATCGGTTTCGAGATCCAAAAGAAATATCTTTCCTGTAATTGATAATAGTAACGAATTTTTGGGTGTTGTGCTATTGGATGATATTAGACCTATGATGTTCGATCAAGAACAATACGAAACTACTTTTGTAACCGACTTTATGAAAAGTGCACCAGAAATTATTTTTTATGACGATACTACTGCGGTAGTAATGCAAAAATTTAAAGAAAGTGGTGCTTGGAATTTGCCTGTGGTTAAAGACGAAAAGTATTTAGGTTTCATTTCAAAATCGAAATTACTAAGCGCTTATAGAAATAAATTGATTGAAGTTACTGTGTAATTGTAAAGAAAAAAATACTTCTGTTTAAAAAAATAATAATATTATGTCATTCCCACGAAAGTGGGAATCCAGTAAGGCTTTATATTTAGATTTCCGTTTTTACGGGAATAATAATCTTTGAATTATCGTAAGCTTTAATGATAATCAAATTACTCAATACGTCTGATATACTAATCATCTAACTGTCTAGAAATCTAAATCTACGTCCAAGGATCTAAAATAGATTCTAATTGTTTTTGACTTTTTAATACAGGTTTTTGTTGATCTGAATCTCCAATTTTTAAACAAGAAAAAAGCATAAAAA
>CAYPHE010000315.1:0-3117 GCA_964410075.1 uncultured Polaribacter sp. | reverse complement strand
AAATGAAAAAGACAACCATATTAATACTGTATTGTCTTTTTTTAAATTAGATATTGCTTACGAAGATTGTTTTGCTTACTACCAAACAGAAGTTGTTCGTTTACTAAGTGTTGGTAAAGAAGAAGAAGTTTTACAAACTGTAATAGACAAATACAAAAAACTAGAAGCCAATTACGATTATGTACTTGTAGAGGGCAGCGATTTTTCTGGAAAAGGAGGTATTACAGAATTAGACGTAAACTTAGCCATTGCAAAAAATATTGGCGCTCCTGTTTTATTAGTTGGAGCGGGCAATGATAAACCTAAAAGGGAATTTGTAAGAGATATAAAACTTTCTTACACTTCTTTTATTGAAAAAGAAGTAGACGTAATTGGTATTATTGCTAATAAAACTGAGAAAGACGAAGTAGAATTTATTAGAGAAGCATTAGCTAAATCCATTCCACCTAATGTTCAGGTAGATATTATCCCTAAAGTAGATTTTTTAGCAAATCCTACAGTTAGAGAGGTGGTTAAAGCCATTAACGGAAAAGTTTTATTTGGAGAACAATTTTTACAAAACAACATCGGACACTTTAGCACGGGAGCAATGCAATTGCGTAATTATTTAACCCGATTAAAAGAAAACTCTTTGGTAGTTACTCCTGGAGATAGAGCCGATATTATTCTAGGCGCACTGCAAGCAAATGCTTCTAGCAATTACCCTAAAGTATCTGGAATAATTTTAACAGGAAGCATTGTACCAGAAGATTCAATAATGAAACTTATAGAAGGGGTTCAATCTACAGTACCTATTATTTCTGTTAAAGGCGGAACGTTTTCAATCATCAATAAAATTGGAGCTGTAAAACCAAATATTTATGCAACACATCAAGAAAAGATTATACTATCTTTAGATACGTTTGACAATAATGTAAATGTAGAAGGTTTAGCCAATAAGTTAACATCTCACAGCTCTGCAAGGTTAACACCAAGTATGTTTCAATATAGCTTGTTACAAAAAGTAAAAACAAATCGAAAACATATTGTTTTACCAGAAGGTAATGACGAAAGAATCATTCAAGCTGCTGCCCGTTTACAATTGCTAAATATAGTAGATTTAACGCTACTAGGAGATCAAAAATCTATTCAACTAAAGGTAGATCAATTAGGAATTCAGATCGATTTAGATAAAATAAATATTCTAAACCCAGAAAATTCTATCCATAATAAAGATTTTGCCACTACATTATACAATGCCAGAAAACACAAAGGCATGTCTGAGGCTACAGCTAGAGATTTGGTAAATGATGTTTCTTATTACGGAACCCTAATGATTTTAAATGGTTTAGCCGACGGAATGGTTTCTGGTGCTGCACATACTACTATGCACACTATAAAACCTTCTTTACAGTTGATTAAAACAAAACCAGGTGTTTCGGTGGTCTCATCGGTATTTTTTATGTGTCTGTCAGATAGAGTTTCGGTTATGGGAGACTGTGCTGTAAATCCAAATCCAAATTCAGCACAATTGGCAGAAATTGCAATCTCTTCTGCACAGTCTGCAGAAGCCTTTGGCATCGAGGCAAAAGTTGCCATGCTTTCTTATTCATCTGGAAATTCTGGAAAAGGCGAAGAAGTAGAAAAAGTTAGAGAAGCAACAGAAATTGTAAAAACAAAAAGACCTGATTTAAAAATTGAAGGACCAATTCAGTACGATGCTGCGGTAGATATGTCTGTAGCCAAAACAAAAATGCCAGATTCTGCTGTTGCAGGTCAAGCTTCTGTTTTAATTTTTCCAGATTTAAATACAGGGAACAACACTTACAAAGCCATTCAAAGAGAAACTGGAGCCTTAGCTATTGGACCAATGTTACAAGGCTTAAACAAACCTGTTAACGATTTAAGTAGAGGATGTACAGTAGACGATATTTTTAACACTGTTTTGCTAACTGCAATTCAAGCAAATCAAGAATAATCTATGAAAGTATTAGTATTAAATGCGGGGTCATCCTCTTTAAAATATCAAGTAATACAAATGCCTGAAGAAAAGGTATTGTGCGTTGGTTTGGTAGAACGTATTGGCTTAGAAGATGCCATTTTTACTCATAAAAAAAATGATAAAGAATATACTGAAACAACTACTATTCCTTCTCATAAAGAAGGGTTACAAAAAATTGCAGCTATTTTAATTGATAAGAAATTTGGTGTAATTACAAGTGTAAAAGAAATCGATGCGGTAGGCCATAGAGTGGTTCATGGTGGAAATAAATTTAGTAAAACTGTTTTAGTTACTGCTGATGTAAAAAATAATATTCGTGAATTATTTGACTTAGCTCCTTTGCATAATCCTGCAAATTTAACGGGAATAGAAATTGCAGAAACTATTTTTACCTCAGCAAAACAAATTGCCGTTTTTGATACTGCTTTTCATCAAACCATGCCAAAAGAAGCCTATCAATATGCAATTGCCAACTCATATTTAGAAGAAAATCATGTTAGAGCTTATGGTTTTCATGGTACAAGTCATAAATATGTTTCTGAAAAAGCAATCGAAAAACTAAACAAACCATCTTCTAAAATTATTACTATTCATTTGGGTAATGGTTGCAGCATGGCTGCTGTTAAAAATGGAAAAAGTATTGAAACGTCTATGGGCTTTGGTCCTATGAATGGGTTAATTATGGGCACACGTTCTGGAGATATAGACCAGTCTGTTATTTTCTTTTTAATGAAAAAACTAAACAAAACTGCCGAAGAAGTAAATACGATTTTACAAAAACAATCGGGTATGTTAGGCTTAACTGGGTATTCTGATTTACGTGAAATTTCTGAAAAAGCAGCAAGTGGAAATACAAGTTGCCAAAATGCACTCAATTTAGCGGCATACCGAATTAAAAAATTTATTGGGGCTTATGCAACTATTTTAAATGGTTTAGATGCCATTGTTTTTACGGCTGGAATCGGAGAGAATTCTGCTATAATGAGAAGTCTAGTTTGTAAAGACCTTAGCTTCTTAGGTATTATTTTAAATGAAACTAAAAATGAGCTTCGTTCAAAAGAAATACGAGAAATTCAAACTGAAAATAGTAGCGTAAAAGTATTTGTAATTCCTACCAATGAAGAATTAGAAATAGC
>CAYPHE010000314.1:0-3135 GCA_964410075.1 uncultured Polaribacter sp. | reverse complement strand
TAATATTAGCCGCAAATAATTTTACTGCTATTGCTAACAAAATTACGCCAAAAATCTTACGTATGATTTGAATTCCGTTTGGACCAATAATTTTTTCGATTTTTTTTGAAGTTTTTAAAACAATGTATATCAGTACTACATTTAACAAAACAGCAGCAATAATATTTTCTATATAAAACTCTGCGCGTAACGAAAGTAATGTTGTTAAACTACCCGGCCCAGCAATTAAAGGAAAAGCCAATGGAAAAATAGAAGCTGTAATGGCATTTGCATCTCCATTATCTTTATACAAAGTAATGCCTAAAATCATTTCTAAGGCAATAAAAAACAAGATAAAAGAACCTGCAACAGCAAACGAGTTGACATCTATACCTATTAATTTTAATAAGCTTTGCCCTAAAAATAGAAACAATATCATAATAAACCCAGCAATAAAAGAGGCTTTTCCAGACTGAATGTGCCCTGCTTTTTTACGTAAATCTATAATTATCGGAATATTTCCAACAATATCTATTACTGCAAATAATACCATAAACGCAGTGAATATTTCTTTAAGGTTAAAATTCATTTACTTTTAAATTTTCCGCAAAAATAATTAAGTTTAAATACTGAAATGTAAAATAATTGTAAAATTTTTACTGTTTTTTATGAATACCCCAATATCATTGTAGATCCTAGAGAGTTTAGCTCTATTTCTTTTCGTTAAGAAAATAGGTTTAGTTAAAAATTTATAGAAAAATCTAATGGTAGTTATTCGTAAAAAACAATACATATTTTTTATTTTTACAGAATGTTTCAGTTAGGAAAAACTATAGTTTCAGAGGAAATTATTGAGAAAGATTTTGTCTGTAATATATCTGCCTGTAAAGGTGAATGCTGTGTATCTGGAGAAGCTGGTGCTCCCCTAGAAAAAGAAGAGACCAAAATTCTAGAAGAAATTTACCCTAAAGTAAAGCCTTTTTTAAGGAAAAAAGGGATTCAAGCAATTGAACAACAAGGAACTTGGGTTACAAGTGAGTGGGACGAGCTAGAAACACCACTAATTGATGGAGGAGATTGTGCTTATGTTATTTTTGATGAAAACAAAACCGCGCTTTGTGGTATAGAAGAAGCTTATAACCAAGGTGAAATTGAATGGAAAAAACCTATTTCTTGCCATTTGTACCCTATTCGTGTTAAAGATTACCAAGAATTTGCTGCTGTAAATTACCACAAGTGGGATATTTGTGATGATGCTTGCTCTTTAGGAAAAGAACTACAAGTACCTGTTTACAAATTTGTAAAACAAGCCTTAATTAGAAAATTCGGTAAAGATTGGTATGAGGAATTGGAAAAAGTTGCAAAAAAGTATTTAGACAAAAATAGCAGTCAGTAGTCAGTTTCCAGTCGGCCACGGCAGTTGGCACGTTAAAAAAACAGTTTTCAAAGATGCACAACCATCTGCTTTTTACTCTTCGTAAAAACTACCTACTGTCTAATGACAACAGACAACCAACTAACGACTATCACGCAAACAACGTTGCAAACGCTTCTTCAATTTTACCAACTAAAATTAATTTTATATTGTGTTTTGTAGAGGTTATGGTATTGTATTTAGAAGTAACAAAAGTCTTATAACCTAGCTTCTCTGCTTCTATAATACGTTGCTCAACTTTAGAAATAGGTCTAATTTCTCCTGCTAAACCAACTTCTGCAGCAAAACATACATTTGGGTTTATAGCAACATCTTTAGTAGAAGATAAAATTGCTGCAACAACGGCCAAGTCTATTGCTGGATCGTCTACATTAATTCCACCAGTTACGTTTAAAAAAACATCTTTTGTACCCAATTTAAAGCCTGCTCTTTTTTCTAAAACAGCCAAAATCATGTTTAGCCTTTTTAAATTATAACCTGTTGTAGAACGTTGTGGTGTTCCGTAAACGGCTGTAGAAACTAAGGCTTGAATTTCAATCATTAACGGACGAATTCCTTCTAAAGTAGAGGCAATTGCCGTACCGCTTAAATCTGCATCTTTTTTTGAAATTAAAATTTCTGAAGGATTTGTAATTTCTCGTAAACCATCAGACAACATTTCGTAAATACCTAATTCAGATGTAGAACCAAACCTGTTTTTTTGACTTCTTAAAATTCGGTAAGTATGGTTTCTGTCTCCTTCAAATTGCAAAACAACATCTACCATGTGTTCTAAAATTTTTGGTCCAGCAATATTACCTTCTTTGTTAATATGACCAATTAATAACACAGGAGTAGCAGTTTCTTTGGCATATTTAATAAGCTCCGCAGACGTTTCCCTTATTTGGGATATGGTTCCTGGAGAAGCTTCAATATTGTTAGTATGCAATGTTTGTATCGAATCGATTACCAAAACATCTGGTGTTACTTTTTCTATATTTTTAAAGATTTGTTGTGTGTTTGTTTCTGTAAGAATTAGACAGTTTTCATTTTTGTTTTGCAAGCGTTCTGCTCTCATTTTTATTTGAGATTGACTCTCTTCTCCAGAAACATACAATACTTTTTGATTGATTTGTAAGGCTATTTGCAATAACAAGGTCGATTTTCCAATACCTGGTTCACCACCTAGAAGCGTTACGGAACCTTTTACCAAACCACCACCTAAAACGGTGTCTAGTTCGTTGTTGTTGGTAGCAATTCGTTCTTCTGGGTTTAAAACAATTTCTGAAATTGCCAAAGGTTTATTTACTACTTGTTTGGCTGTAGCAGATTGTTTCCAAACGTGCTTCTCTTCTTTTTGAATAACCTCTTCTACAATAGTATTCCACTCTTTACAAGCGTTGCACTGCCCTATCCACTTTGCGTGCTGTGTTCCACAATTTTGACAAAAAAAAGTTGTTTTGGTTTTAGCCATTTAAAAATTAGTTGCAGTGTTTAAAAGTGGTAAAGTTACAAAGTTTTTAGCCTGTTAACTTTTAAAAAAAGATAATATAAAAAGTGACTAAAAGTTAATTACGTAGCGTTAGTAATTGAACGGTTTGTTTGAGCTCTCCCGATTTTTCATCGGGAAGCGAGTAGTGAAAGCGCGACTTGGTCCTGAATGCTTTCAGGATAAAGTAACGCCCATAAAATTATTTTTTATTGACTATTGGAAGTAATAAGAAGGCCAAACCTCCAAAAAT
>CAYPHE010000313.1:0-3147 GCA_964410075.1 uncultured Polaribacter sp. | reverse complement strand
TTGTATGATTTCTCTTGCACCATTTTATAAAGATTTCTGCTCCTTTTGTATAGCTTTCTATCGTGGATGAACTATAACTTTCTTTCTGTAAATACTCTTTATATTCCATAATTAATTTGTTTGGGTGTCAAGGCTCTTGACTAAGTGAGTATAGATTTGTGTAGATTCTAAAGAGTTATGACCTAAAAAAGTTTTGATACTTTCTAACTTTACTTTTTGTTGTAGTAAGTGTGTGGCTATTGAGTGTCTTAATGTGTGTGGTGTAATTCTCTTTTCAGCTATTTCTTTGTTGTTCGTAGCTTGTACTATTTTCTGTAATCTATTGGCTAAACTCATTCCATTTAAACGAGTTCCTTGTCTACTAATAAATAAAGCTTCAGCCCCATCTAACTTCCCCAAAGGGGAAGAACTCTTATTTGATTTTATAAACTGTGGACGAGCTTCATAAATGTATTCTTCTAAGATTTCTGCGTTTGCTCTGTTGATGGGTACAAAACGCTCTTTATAGTTTTTACCTTTTCTAACAAATACTCTTTCCTTATCAAAATAGATGTCGCCAATATCTAAGTGAACTGCTTCATTTCTTCTTAGTCCACAGCTGTATAAAATTACGAGTATTGCTTTGTCTCTTAACTTAAATCTATCTTCATTATGACTAAATTCTGTTGCTTCAAATAACTCTTTTATCTCTGATTGTGTGAGTACATTTAGTTTTTCTTCTGTGGGATTGATTTCACTTTTTAGATGTACATTAAAATTCTTATAGTTATGGTTTTGTAGATATTCCTTGAACTTCTTTAAGGCTTGTTGATGTTTGTTTAAATAGCTTTTACTTAATGCGCCACTTCTGGTTTCGTTGGCTCTTTCTTGTAAATGTTTATAATAGTTTTTTACAGTTTTGGTTTCTATATACTTGATGTTGTTAATACCATTTTTCTCCAAGTAATAAAAGAACTCTTGCAAGTGATTGGGTAAGTAATACACTGTACTTTCTGCATAACCTAAAATATCTAACCATTCTTTATAATTGGCAACAAACAATTTATAACTCTCATTTTGTAGCTTTAATTTTTTCATAGCCTTGACCTTTTTTGAGATTTCTATTCAAGCTTATTAATCAATTGATTTACATACAGTTAAGTTCGATTTTAGGTAGTGGCGAACTAATGGCGAAGTAGCGAACTTATCTGACTAACAAGTAATGTTGATTTGACTAACACAGTTTTGCAATACCTTACTAATTGTTTCTTTTAGACTTTTATATTCTTGTAAATCAACAACTTCATAATGATACGTTTGCCCTTTTTTACCTTTTACTTTTTTGATGTAACCCTCCTCTAAAAGTTGTCTATGATAACGACGCAGTGTCGTTTCCTTTATTCTTAGATTTCTTCTAATTTCTGTACTCGTGTATGTGGTTTGGTTTTCTATAAATAAGTAGCGTTTTAACTTCTCTAGATAATTTCTACATGCTCCACTTATTGTATCAGATTTGCGTAATAACATTTCTGTAATTAACTCATTGGCTTCCTGTATATCTTCGATTGTTGTTTCTATAAATACTTCTCCAGTTTCTTCATTTACTTGTTGCTCTCGCTGATATTGTTTGTAAAATGTAATTGCTTCTATAAATTGTAAATAGTGGCTATTGGTTCTTCTGGGTTTAAATACTGCCAATGGCAGAGATAAGTATTCTGCATAAGGATTAATCACTTTTATTGGCTTCAACACTCTTTGCACGTTTTTTAGTAACTCTTTGTTTTTATATTCTTCATCTTCATTAATTTTTCCTGCAGATATTAATCGCTGATAGTTCATGATTCTTTTGTCTTGTTCTGAACTTTCATCAATGTAGAGTAGGAATGAACGATTTGAGTTATCTTCATAAATACTTTCTTGGGTGGTACAACCTGCAACAGATACAGGCCCCTCAACGGTTAAGTGGATGGTTTTGGTATTTCCTTTGGCATCTTTATGAACTACGGTTTTGGTAATGCGTTTTTTACTTTGTAATTCACGTAAAGGATACAACACGCTTTCTGCTCCATCTAAATCCTCAATGAGTATTAACTTGTGTTGTAATTCTGTGCGATTGAAGTAATAAAAAGCATTGGCAGACAAAACTGTAATTTCTACCTTATCTTCTTCTGGAATGAGTTCTGCAACTTTAGACTGTAAATGTGTTTTACCAACTCCTGAACTTCCTAAACTGATGCAATGCAAAGGATTGTTTGTTTTTCTTGATGTAAAAATGAGATACATCAGCAAGCGGTTATTGGTCTCTCCAATAACACCACTCTTGCCAATGTATTCATTTGTGTTAGCTAACAACTCTCTCTTTTTCAAAAAAGCGATGGCTTCTTTTTCCTCAGAAGCTGATAATTCTTTATAATAGGGTTGGTTAATTTCTTGCTCTTTTTCTATGAGTAAAAAACGATAGTTTTCTAACTCGTGAGTTAATTCCTGTAATGTTTTTCTGACTACACTTGTACCAATCTCTAAACGTTCTGCTACTTTACGTACAAACTTTTCGACTTGATTATCATTGTATAAATCAATTGAGTGTCTTAAAATATTATGCTGTTTGGGTTTCTGTATACTCAATGTAATTCGTAAACTTTCTAGCTTATTCAACTTTAAACCGCCTAAAATGTGGATTTCTAAGTGCTTGGTTTTGTAGTTGTAATTGTTAGTATTGGAAGTGTCAAGATTATTCATAAAAACTTTTTTAACCTTTTACGGTCAAAATTAGTCTTATTGATTTAATTAAACAAATTCTATCATACTTTTTTTAATCGGTTAAGAGTTATATATTTGCTATATCTCGTAATTTACGTGTATTTATAACCGTTTAAGTATAATTATAATGTTGTCTTTTGGTAAACGTATTTCTATTTTAAGAAAAGAGCTTGGATTGTCACAAACAGATTTAGCCAATCAACTTAATACTTCTGTTAGTGTGGTTTCTCGTTATGAACTGGATAAAATGACACCTTCTGTAGATACTGCTAAAAAACTAGCACAACTACTTAATACTTCTGTAGGTTATTTATTAGGTGAGAATGATAATGCTGAACTCTTTAAAAGTCCTGAGATGCTTAAAAGATTTCAAGATATTTCAGAGTTTAATGAAGAAGATAAAAAATA
>CAYPHE010000312.1:0-3153 GCA_964410075.1 uncultured Polaribacter sp. | reverse complement strand
CACAATCAGAAACAAACTGGAGATTAGCTGATAACTATAAAGTGCCAAGAATTGGTTTCGTTAATAAAATGGACCGTCAAGGTTCTGACTTCTTAAACGTAAACAATCAGGTAAAAGAAATGTTAGGTTCTAATGCAGTTCCTATTGTTTTACCAATTGGAGAAGAAGCAGACTTTAAAGGAATTATCGATTTAGTAAAAAATAGAGCTATTGTGTGGCATGATGAAACACAAGGAGCTACTTTTGATGTAATTGAAATTCCAGAAGATTTAAAAGAAGAAGCAAGAGAATATAGAGCTTTGTTAATTGAAGAAGTAGCAAGTTACGATGAGAACTTGTTAGAAAAATTCATGGAAGATGAAGATTCTATTACAGAAGAAGAAGTACATGCTGCATTAAGAGCTGCTGTTATGGATATGGCTATCATACCTATGATTTGTGGTTCAGCATTCAAAAATAAAGGTGTTCAGTTCTTATTAGATGCTGTTTGTCGTTATTTGCCTTCTCCTTTAGATAGAGATAATATTGTAGGTACAGACCCTAATACAGGTGATCAAATCACAAGAAAACCAGATGCAAAAGAGCCGTTTGCAGCATTAGCATTTAAAATTGCAACCGATCCTTTCGTAGGTCGTTTAGCATTCTTTAGATCTTATTCTGGTAGGTTAGATGCAGGTTCTTATGTGTTAAACAACCGTTCTGGTAAAAAAGAACGTATTTCAAGAATTTATCAAATGCACGCTAACAAGCAAAATGCATTAGATTATATAGAAGCTGGAGATATTGGTGCTGCTGTTGGATTTAAATCTATCAAAACAGGAGATACATTATCAGATGAAAAACATCCTATTGTTTTAGAGTCAATGGATTTTCCAGATCCAGTAATTGGTATTGCTGTTGAGCCTAAAACTAAGGCGGATGTAGATAAGTTGGGTATGGCTTTAGGTAAATTAGCTGAAGAAGATCCAACATTTACAGTAAGAACAGATGAGGCTTCTGGTCAAACGATTATTTCTGGTATGGGTGAGCTTCACTTAGATATTATTGTAGATCGTTTAAAGCGTGAGTTTAAAGTTGATGTAAATCAAGGACAACCTCAAGTTGAGTACAAAGAAGCAATTACAGCTGCTGCAGACCACAGAGAGGTTTATAAAAAGCAATCTGGTGGACGTGGTAAATTCGCAGACATTGTATTTACAATGGAGCCTGCTGCAGAAGGAGAGCAAGGTTTACAATTTGAATCTATTATTAAAGGTGGTAACGTTCCAAAAGAATTTGTGCCATCTGTAGAAAAAGGATTTAAAGAAGCAATGAAAAACGGTCCATTAGCAGGTTACGAAATGGATTCTATGAAAGTTACTTTAAAAGACGGTTCTTTCCACCCTGTAGATTCTGATCAATTATCATTCGAATTGGCTGCAAAAATGGGTTATAAAGCTGCTGCAAAAGCTGCAAGAGCTAAAATAATGGAGCCTATTATGAAACTGGAAGTATTAACTCCAGAAGAAAACATGGGTGATATCGTAGGTGATTTAAACAGAAGAAGAGGTCAAGTATCAGATATGTCTGATAGAGCTGGTTCTAAAGTTGTAAAAGCTACTGTTCCATTATCAGAAATGTTTGGTTATGTAACTTCTTTAAGAACAATGTCTTCTGGTAGAGCAACATCTACAATGGAATTTTCTCACTATGCAGAAACACCATCTAATATTTCAGAAGAAGTAATAGCGGCTGCAAAAGGATAATCTACTAAATAAGAAAACGATGAGTCAAAAAATTAGAATAAAATTAAAGTCTTACGATTACAATTTAGTAGACAAATCTGCTGAAAAAATCGTAAAAACGGTAAAAAGTACTGGAGCTGTAGTTAACGGTCCAATACCATTACCAACACATAAAAAGATTTTTACTGTATTACGTTCACCACACGTAAACAAAAAATCTAGAGAGCAATTTCAATTAGCAGCTTACAAAAGGTTGTTAGATATTTATAGTTCTTCTTCAAAAACTATTGATGCTTTAATGAAATTAGAATTGCCATCAGGTGTAGAAGTAGAGATCAAAGTTTAATTTGCTTTGATTTTCATTCCAAATTTATTTGGGAAATATAAAAGAGGGTAGCTGATTAAGCTATCCTTTTTTATTTTTTAGAAGCTACTTCACGCTTTCCGCTATATCTTTTTCTTTTGCCATTACGAACTAGGTACTAGTGTGGTAATCTATATTATTATTTTAATAAAGTTCAGTTAAGGTTATAGATGATAAAAGAAAAAGGATGTCACTTCAATCGTGGCTAAACTTTTTTATGAATTTTTAGAATAATCGTTATTTAAGGAGTACTTGATAACTTGTTTTTTGCTCTAACTGAAAATATTTCACATCCCAAAATCAATCCTAAATAACTGATATTTAAAAGTTTTTAATCAAAAGTTAGAATATGTACAAATATTTCATATATTTGCACCCCGAAAAGGGAAGGTTTTAATCTTTGGGTTAGCCTGAAATTCTTTTCAAATCACATGTCTGGAGCGTTTCGCGAAGGAAAAACGGTAAAAACAAATTCAGTGTAAGAATAGGTTTTTACGCTGTTTTTTTTGCAAAATATCAAAAGGCAAAACAAGAAACTTTAGTTTCAAAAATTAATTAATAACAATTAGATGCGCTGGGTAAGTAAAACTCATCATCTATAAATTAAAATCATGTCTGGGTTAATAGGAAGAAAAATTGGAATGACCAGCTTGTTTGACGAAAATGGGAAGAATATTCCTTGTACCGTTATTGAAGCAGGTCCTTGCGTTGTTACCCAAGTCAGAACCGAAGAGGTAGACGGCTACAATGCGTTGCAACTTGGTTTCGATGACAAAAAAGCAAAGAGTTCTAACAAAGCGTTAGACGGTCACTTTAAGAAAGCTGGCACAACTGCTAAGAAAAAAGTTGTTGAATTTCAAGGGTTTGAAGGAGAGTATAAATTAGGAGATGCCATCACAGTAGAGCACTTTGCAGAAGGTGAGTTTGTTGATGTTTCTGGTGTTTCTAAAGGTAAAGGTTTTCAAGGAGTTGTAAAACGTCACGGTTTTGCTGGTGTTGGTCAAGCAACTCACGGTCAACATAACCGATTAAGAGCTCCAGGTTCTATTGGTGCAGCTTCTTATC
>CAYPHE010000311.1:0-3156 GCA_964410075.1 uncultured Polaribacter sp. | reverse complement strand
AAAAATGTCATTCCAGAAAAAGGTATCATAAAAACTCCTGTTAATACTATAATCAGGTAAACAACAATAAAATCTTTTGGTATTTGTCTGTTTGTCTTCTCTATATAATCAACTAAAATTCCTAAAGGAATAAGTAGTAGCCCATAATAGACAAACCAAAATGCTGAAAAATTTTCGAAGTCCATTTGTCCGTTTAGTAATGGAAATTCAAAAAGCCCCTCACTAATTTTAAAAAAGAATTTATCAGCAAACCCTTTAAATTGTTTTCCAAAAGCAAAAGGTGAAATTCCTAAAATTGTATGAGAAATTCCAAAAAATATTAAAATCTTTCCGTTCATTATTCCCTATCAGTTGTTTTTATATTATTTACAGATTAAACCTAGTTTTTCAACGTTTTTCAACCATTTTTTTCTGAATTTTTCTTTGGATAGCCTAATTGGTCCTATGGTTGTAATTTTTACTTTTTTTACTCCAATAAAATTCATTGTTAATTTTCTCATTGCTTTATGACTAGGACTTGCATAAAACCACTTGTAAGACCAACTAGGTTGGTCTAAAGTGCAAATTATACGAGCTGTTTTGCCAGTAAAAAATTTATCCCACCATATTGAGTTTTTCCTTTTGCTAAAAGCAAATCCAGGAAGAAGTACTCTATCTAAAAAGCCTTTCATAATAGCAGGTACTGAGCCCCACCAAACCGGATAAATCCAAACTAAATGGTCTGCCCATTTTAATATTTGCTGACTTTTTAATAAATCAGGTTCTAGTTCTATTCTTTTTCTATAACCATATTGAAGGTTAGGGTTAAATTCTAAATCTTGTATAACAATTTCTTGAATTTCAAACCCTGATATTTTAGCTCCTTTTTTGTAGGCTTCTGCTAAAGCATAATTGTAACTTTCTTTATCTGGATGTCCTATTATTAATGCTATTCGTTTGTCCATTTTTTGTTTTAAGCACTTAAAAAAGTTAAAATTCCAATCCCTAGTAAAATTATCCATCCAGGGTGTTTTCCTTTAGTTCCTGTAAAAACCAAAATAGATGAGCATAGTATTGAAACTGAAATTGAAATAGTGATAAATTTTAAAAAATCTTTACTTACTAAATTCTGATCAAGTGCAATTTTTATAAGTAAAGTACCAATGCACAAACCAAAAATTGAGGCTAAATGCCAAGTAGCCCAGATGATTCTAAGGTGTCTTTCTTTTAGACTATTAGATACTAATGTTGACATTAATTTATTAGTCTTTCTTTTTCTTACAAAAATTAATAACTCACCCAGTATAGAATGCAATCCCCCTAGAATGAAACAAAGAATACCAGAAGTAATTAAATAAACATTCATGTTTTATAATTAAGCTTGTTTTGTATTGTAAGCTCTCTTTACTATTTGTTTGATAATTAATTTATGAAAAGGTTTTACGATTGCCATATAGACTTTACCAAAATTTTTATTGTATTTAACTATTGTAGAAACTTTAATGTTATGGGTAGGTTCTAGAGAATTGTAAATACTAACTCTAAAGTCTAGATGCTTGTCATCAGCACCTAAAATAATTTCATTAGTCATTATTTTATATATCTTAAAAAAACCTATGTAACCTCCAATTTTGAAAACTGTGCTATAATCTGATGGCTTTTGGGTTTTTAGTCCAATTTTTTTTACAATTATATTTCTTAATTTCATTAGTGTTGTAATCCAATTTGGAAAGTCGGCAAAAACTTTATTTGTAATTTTCTCTAAACTATCTAAATGATTAGTTGTAGCATAAGTGTCTGAATAATCTATTTTTTTTAAAGAGGTATTAATTAAACTGTTGATAGGGATATTTTCTAAAATAACTTTCATCTTATTTATTTTATGTTGGATAAGCACAAATTAGAAGTATTTTTTTATTTTATTTTCAAATGTCTTGTTTGTAAAATTATTTTTTGTAAAAAATCTATACAAGATAAAACAAGTAGGAATTGTCAAATAAAAAGAGCAGATAATAAAAGTAGCAATGCTTAAAAATATGGCAATAGGTTGTATATATATTTCAGCTAAATAGCTCTGCTGTTCCATTATATATTGATGAACACTAACAGCATAATCATAAAAGCGAATAGAGAGTTCATAGAGTAACCAAGCTGAATAAAACCATTTTCTAATAGGTTCCCACCATTTACCCCAAATTGATTTTAGTTGCTTGTTGTTTTCTTCCATTTTTTTACCTTTTTACAAAAATCGTTTTAATGGAAAACCTACCATTTGATGTAAATCAAATTCGGATTTTAGGGTTGCGAATTCTACTTAATGTTTCAAGTGTAATTCCTAAATAAGACGCAATGTGTGTAAGTGGTATTCTTTGGGTAATGTTTGGATAAATACCTATTAAGTTTTTATACCTTTCATCTGCTTTTGAAAATTGAATGGTGTGTAACCTTTCGCAAAGCCCTAACATCGTTTCTGTAACTACTTTACTAATAAATCGTTCAAAATCATGAAATTTGTTAGAAAGTAAATCTACTGTTTCTTTTGAAAACTCAACAACAGTTGATTCTTCTAAAAATTCTACATAATGTGGACTAGGTTGGTTGCTAAAAAAGCTTACAATAGAAGCCATAAATTGATTTTCAAAGGTAAACCAGTCTGAAATGTCTTTCCCGTCTTTTAAATAGTATGCTCTGGCACTACCTTGTATAATTAAATAAGCCTTTTTAGAGTATTGTCCTTCTCTAATAACAGTGTCTCCTTTCTTATAAGTAGTAACTTTCGATTTGGCAATGAATTCTTCAAGACAATTATTAGATATTGGGGAATAAATTTCTCCAATATCTTTTACTATTTTTTCAATATTCATTTTTTGGTACATAAATATTCTGCAATTAATCCTAATTCTACTTTTTTAGAAGTTATTTTAAATCCAGTACGGTTTAACAATTCTTCGATAATCCAGTCATAAGTTGAAAACTCTTCTTTAAAATGAATTTCGGCATCTTCTTTTAAAAAGTTACCTCCCAAAGCTGCTTGATTATTTATAAAACTTTGAATATTAGTTAAGGAGTTTTGTTCTGAAATGACCACATCTTTAATGTATAGCTTACCTTTTGGTTTCAGTATGTTATACATTCTACTAAGAGCTATTCCTTTCCAGTAATCTGGTAAATGATGTA
>CAYPHE010000310.1:0-3158 GCA_964410075.1 uncultured Polaribacter sp. | reverse complement strand
AAATACAAAACAACTGTAATTGCTCCACAAAATAAAGCATACGGTAATTGTGTTTTTACATGATCTATATGATCGCTTGCAGAAGCCATAGAAGAAATTATCGAAGTATCTGAAATCGGAGAACAATGATCTCCAAAAATTCCGCCACCTAAAGTAGCGGCAACAACTAAAGTTAAATTAGCGTTTTGTGCATTTACCATAGGTATTGCAATAGCTAACATTATAGCAAATGTTCCCCAAGAAGTTCCTGTAGAGAAAGCTATAAATGAGCTTATTATAAAAATAATTGCGGGTAATAATTCTGGTGTTAACCAAGTTTTGGTCACTTCTGAAACATAAATTCCTGTTTCTAGATTTTTACAAGCATCTCCAATAGCAAAAGCCAATACCATAAGTAAAGCTAGTGGCATCAATTCACTAATTCCTTTTAAGGTTAAACTAACAGCTTCTTTTGGTTTTAAAATTCCTTGAATAAAGTATAAAATAATAGCCACTAAAATAGCTGTAATTACGGCATACAAAACAGAAGAAGAACCAGAACCTTCTCCTATTGATTGACTGATGTGATTTGAAAAAGAAGTTGCATTTTTAACTGTACCCCAACCGGTATAAATCAAATAAATAGGCATCATAAATACCATTACTAAAAGAGGAACAATCATATTATAGGCCCTTGCTTTAATACCCTCTTTTGGAGGGAAAGAAGTAACTTCATCAGAAACCATTGGTTTAGCATTTGGGTGTAACAATAAACCTGTTTCTTTAGTTCTTTTTTCAGCCTTTTTCATCAATCCAAAATCTTTTTTGAATAGTATAATTATAAAAACGAATAGAATTGTTAGTATGGGATAAAAATTATATTTGATAGAAGCTAATAACAACGGAAAAGGTTTGTCTATACCTTGGGTAATTAGCAGACCCATAATAAATGCTCCCCAAGCATTTAAAGGAATTAAGATTGATGATGGAGCAGAACTAGAATCTGCAATGTATGCTAGTTTTTCTCTAGGAATTTTTAGTTTATCAAAAATTGGTCGGTATAAAGTACCAACAGTTAATGATGAAATACTAGTTTCCACAAACAGCAAAATACCAGTTACCGTGGCTAGAATTTGTACCATAACCCTAGCATAACCCGATTTTTTTTGCTCTAATTTCTCTAACTTTCTGTTTATTTGTTTTATAAAACCCTCAACTCCTCTAGAGTACTGAATGAAAATTAATAAAGAACCAACTAAAGCACTAAATAGAATGGTTCTAGTATTGCTTTTAGATTGAAAAACATCAACAAAAGCATCAACTGTAGCTAAAGTTCCTTCTAGAGGATTCCAACCTTTAATAATTAGCCAAGAAAACCAAATACCAACTAATAAAGCAATATATACTTGTTTGGTTCGTAAAGCCAAGATTATTGCGATTACTGGAGGCAAAATTGATAAAAATCCGTATTCCATAAAAGTAGTACTTATAAACAATCCGTAAAAAAAAGAATGACTAACTTTGTAATTAGAGCTACAATGTAATTTAATTTTAAAAAACTTTACTTATTTAATGTCAAAATTCTACACAAAAATTACCGCACGCCTCCAAAAGTTTATTGAAGCTCAAAAAATATTTTTTGTTGCAACAGCACCTAATGAAGGACGAATTAATTTGTCTCCTAAAGGGATGGACTCTTTTAGAGTGGTAAGCGAAAACAGAGTTTTATGGCTAAATGTAACTGGAAGTGGAAATGAAACCGCAGCACATTTAAAAGAAAACAAACGGATAACCATTATGTTTTGTTCTTTTGAAAAAGTACCAAACATTTTACGTTTATACGGAACAGGAAAAGAAATAAAAGAAGGAGATAAAAACTGGGAAGAACTCATTCAGCTTTTTCCTGAGACCCCTGGAACAAGACAAATTTTTGATATTACGGTAACTTCTGCTCAAACTTCTTGTGGTATGTCTATTCCTTATTTTGAATACAAAGGAGAACGTGAAGATTTAAACGATTGGGCAGCAAAACAGGGAAAAGAAGGTATAAAAAAATACTGGCAAGAAAAAAATCTTACCAGTATTGATGGATTGCCTACAGAAATTCTGTAAGTATATTTATTCTACAGTAACCGATTTTGCCAAGTTTCTAGGCTGATCTACATTTTTACCTAACATTACTGCAATATGATATGACAATAATTGAAAAGGAATTGTAGTTAATAAAGGCGTTAATGCTTCTTCAGTTTCTGGAATTTCAATTACATGATCTGCAATTTCTTTTACAGTGGTATCGCCTTCTGTAACAACAGCAATAATTTTTCCGGCTCTAGATTTTATTTCTTGAATGTTACTTACCACTTTTTCATAATGGCCTTTATTTGTTGCAATTACAAAAATTGGCATGTCCTCATCAATCAAGGCAATTGGTCCGTGCTTCATTTCTGCTGCAGGATATCCTTCTGCATGAATGTAAGAGATTTCTTTAAGTTTTAAAGCTCCTTCTAAAGCTACTGGAAAATTAAAACCTCTACCTAAATACAAGCAATTTTTTGCATCTTTATAAATAGCGGCAATTTCTTTAACCTTATCATCAATTTGTAGAAGATCTTGAACTCTATCTGGAATTGTTTGCAATTCTTGTAAATGTAATCTAAAATCTGGCTCAGATAAAGCACCTACAGCTTTTGCTAATTTTAAAGAAATTAGTGTTAATATGGTTATTTGTGTAGTAAAGGCTTTAGTTGAGGCTACCCCAATTTCTGGACCCGCATGTGTATAAGCACCTGCATCTGTTTCTCTTGCTATAGAAGATCCTACTACATTACAAATTCCAAAAACAAAAGCACCTTTTTCTTTAGCTAATTTTATAGCAGCTAATGTATCTGCAGTTTCACCAGATTGTGAAATAGCAATTACAACATCATTTGCATTTATTATTGGGTTTCTATAACGAAATTCAGAGGCGTACTCTACTTCCACAGGAATACGAGCCATGTCTTCAATTAAGTACTCACCAACTAAACCAGCATGCCAAGATGTTCCGCAGGCAACAATAATAATACGATTTGCACGTAAAAATTTATTTAAATTATCGTCAATTCCAGCCATTCTAATAATACCTTCTTGAGGTAACATTCTTCCTCTATAAGTATCATTAATTGCTTTTGGTTGTTCAT
>CAYPHE010000309.1:0-3161 GCA_964410075.1 uncultured Polaribacter sp. | reverse complement strand
AACTGCCTAGTAATAAGGCAGTTTTATTGATTATTTTTATTGGATTTGAAATCATATTTTATTTTTTAAATAAATCATATTTCAGTCCTAATTGAATTCTTTGTCCGTAATATTCCATTTGCATTGTTCTATCTGCAACACCTTGGTAATAACGTAACGGCTGATCTAAAATATTGGTAACATCTGCATAAATACGTAGGTTTTTGTTAATTGCGTATGTTGCATTAAAATCTAAAAACAATTGCTCATCATAGTAACGGTCTTCAAAAGCATTGCCTCCAATTTCATCTATATAAGCGTCGGAAAAGTTAACAGAAACTCTAGCTGAGAATTTTTTATCTGCATACGCTAAAGACCCGTTAAACATGTTTGGTGCTGTATTTGGTAAATCTAAATCTGTACGCTCGTCTCCATCTTCGTTTCTAATTCCGTTTGCATTTGAAGTTAAAAATGTATAATTTAAATAAATGCTAAAGTTTTTTAAGAAAGACGGCAAAAAGTCTAATTGTTTTTGAAAAGCAATTTCTGCTCCAAAAATGGAAGCATCGTCTCCATTAAAAGGTTGAAAAGCATTAAAACCAGTTGTGTTAGCACCCAATTCATCCGATGTAGTTTCAGATTGAAAAGTGTAAATAAAGTCATTAATACTTTTGTAAAATACACCTGCTGAAAATAAACCTACATTTTTAAAATATTGCTCTCCCATTAAATCAAAATTCATAGATGTTGTTGGATCTAAATCTGGGTTACCCACCTCTATCTCTTCATCTTCTCTAATAATATTTCTAAATGGCACTAAATCTATATAGTTTGGTCTTGCAATAGTATTTGTCCAAGCAAAACGCAAAATGCTATTTTTAGAAAAATTATATTTTAAATGTAACCCAGGTAAAATGTTTGTGTAAGAATTGTTTTCTGTGGTAGCAGTAAAACCGTCAAAATCTCCATCTTCGTTAAAGTTAACAATGTTACCTGTAGTTTCTATTCTAGTAGTTTCTATTCTAACCCCTGCTAGTACTGTAAATTTATTATTAAAATTACGAGTTATCATTGCATATCCTGCAAAAACGTCTTCTTTTACATCATAGTTTCCTCCTAAAAATTCACTTGCAATAGATTCTTTTTCGAACGATGAGTCATCATTAAAATTTAAACTTCCTAAAAAAGCTGGATCTACGTATACCCCCGCTATATAACGCTCCCCTGCTAAGAAGTTAGCATCTGTTTGGTTGCTAAGTGGTAAAGAAGAAAAATCATCGAAAGCATTGTCTGTAGGACTTAATTCAAAAAAATTATTGTCTCTATCTTTATTTTTCGCTCTAAATCTTCCTCCGAATTTAAACTCCCCTTTTTGTATTGGTAACTTAAAGTTTGCTACAAAGTTGATGTCTTTTTCTTCTGTAAATTGATTTTCTTCTGTAATCTCTTTTAAACTAAATCTATCTAAAGCAACATCACTTGCAAAAGAAGGCCTTATTACTGGAAATCTAGTATTATTTAAATTTACTTGAAAACGTATTGGGTCTCCTGCTGGGTTTTCTTCTAATTCATATTCAATATATCTTTCGTTTAGTCTTTCTTCTGACGCACCAGCAAAGGAACCAAACCAATCAAATTCTAGTTTTCCCAAAATATGATTACCTCCTAAGGTGTAATTTTGCATTCTTTGATCTTCTAAACGTCTGTTTTGATTTCTATTATTATCTATACCTCCTTTAGTTTGTCTTCTAATTTCACCTTGATAACTTATAATATCTTCGGTACCTGGAGAAAATACTGGTTCTATACTTCTGTAACGTAATCTGTACCTGTTTTCTCGGTCATCTCTCCAGTTATACATTGTTTTTACGTAAATATTATTTCTATCATTAATTTGATAATCGAAATTTGCAGAAAAACTTCTACGCACACGTTGCACCAAATAAGTTCTAATATCTGACTCTGCTATATACGGATTTACTGTAATATCTTCTCCAGAAATAGGACTTTCAGCTTCGTTAGTCCATTCTGCTTCTACATTATCAGAACCAAAATCGTTATCATTTACAGTTGCTGAAACCATCCATCCAAATTTTTTGTTTTTAGAACGGTCTCCAACCAAGAATGATCCATTTAAAATTCTACCGTCTGTAATTGTGTTTAATCCAGATCCTGCGGTAGCAGATAATCTAAAATCTTGCGGAGCTGTTCTGGTTATCAAGTTGATAGAACCTCCAATGGCGTCGGCATCCATATCTGGTGTAACTGCTTTGTTTACTTGTATAGATTGAATCATATCAGAAGGAATTAAATCCATTTGAATGTTTCTATTGTCTCCTTCTGCAGACGGAATTCTACTTCCGTTTAGTGTTACCGAATTCAATTGCGGTGACAAACCTCTTACAATAATATTTCTAGCTTCTCCTTGATCTACTTGCATCGTAATTCCAGGAATTCGTTTCATAGCATCACCAATATTTGCATCAGGAAATTTACCTATTTGATCCGTTGCTACTACATTAGTAATGTTTAAATTATTTTTTTGGGTATTTAGTGCTTTTGCTTGACCTCCTAAACCCGTAAAAATCTGAATTTCGTCAAGTTCGTAATTTGCATTATCTAAAATATAATTTACTTTTAAAGTTTCTCCTTCTTTAATTTCGATCTCTTTAATAATATCTTTATAACCTAAGTAAGATATTTTTAATTGATGCATCCCTGCTGGAATAGCTAAAACAGTAAATTTACCATCAAAATCTGATATTGCACCTTTATGTAAATCTACTATAAGAATGTTAGCACCTGGAACATAAAGACCTCCTTGATCTGTTAAAATACCGGTTAAATTTCCTGTTTGAGCTTTTGTTTGTAAAGAAAATAACGACAAACATATCGTTAGTAAAATAATGTTGAAAAAATTAGTTGGTTTCATTTTTAATTTAAATTGCTTAAGCCGTAAAATTACTTCAAGGCAAAGCTGAATTACATTATCAAAATGAAAACAAAAAGCTAACTTTTTAGCTTTTTAGAATAGCTTTTAACTTTAATTTCAACTATTATTTACAATTTAAAAACAAAAAAACAATCTTAAAAGATTGCTTTTTTGTTATTGTTTCTTGTTGACCTAAAATTCATTGGTATTGGTGATTGCTAAATGAAACATTTCGAGCAACCAATACTTT
>CAYPHE010000308.1:0-3164 GCA_964410075.1 uncultured Polaribacter sp. | reverse complement strand
TCCGTCTGGATTTGGTCTTCCTGGGTTAAAACAAATCTGTGGATATTCCATTCCCATTTGTCCGTCTACAGAAATGGCTTTGTGATAAGGATAATCAAAAGTGTATTCAGAATAGGTTTTTAAAGTTTGAGCAACTGCCCTAGTAGAATGGTCTCCATATAAAGGATTTGCTTCTTTAGAATATAAAGAATACGCCATAACTGTTTTTCCATTGATGTCTACTGCCATCGCGTCCCATATAAACTTTCTAGAAGTAGCAAAAGCATAATCACGTACATTTTCTGCTATAAACTTCCAAGTTTTTGTTTTAGTTGCTTTTGTTTTTTCTATTTCAATAGCTTCTTCTTGCGTTCTTATAATTACAGGATTGTCAAAAGTTTTCTTAGCAATCTCTAAACGATTTCTTTCTTTTTTAGATAAAACGTCTTTTGGGTTTTGTAAAACACCAGTAGCACCTAACATGTGATCTTCTGGAACGGTAATGTTTACTTCAAAATCTCCAAATTCTAAAGCAAATTCACTTCTTCCCCAAAATTGGTCATTTTGCCAACCTTCTACATTGTCGTACACACATAAACGTGGATAAAACTGAGCAATTACATAATTATTATTCCCATTTTCTTCAAAGTGTTCAAAGCCAGAACGTCCTCCTTGAGTTCTATGATTGTTAATATTATACCACCAAGAAATAGCAAAGGTAAATGTTTCGCCAGAAGCCAAAGGTTTTGGCAAATTGATACGCATCATGGTTTGGTTAATGGTATGTGAAAGCTTACTGCCGTCTTCTTTTGTTACATTCATAATGTTAAAACCACCATCAAAACGTTCTCCATAACTTCTTTCAAATCTGTCTTTAGAAAGGGTTCTACTTGGTATACTGCTAGGTTGAATGTCTGGAGTTTTAGAGTCTTTTGCACGCATATTTTGGTCTAATTGAACCCATAAATATTGTAATGTGTCTTCAGAATTGTTATGATAAACAATAGTTTCTTCTCCAGTAATTTTTTGATTTTCATCATCTAAAACGATATTCATTTTATAGTCTACTTTTTGCTGTGTATAGTTTACACCTGGCGCACCAGAAGCAGTTCTATAAGAATTTGGTGTAGCTAATAAATCTTTAAGTTGTTTAAATTTATTAGTATTGGTATGACCTTCTTTAGTAACTGATTGTTCTTGAGCAATAGTTACTAATGAAAAAGCAATACAAGCAATTGAAAGAAATACTTTTTTCATAAAATAATGGAAATTTTCAAATTTCCAGCAAATTATGAATTCTCAACAAAATAGTTAAAAAAAGTTAAAGTTTTAACAAACCTTTATCTTTTTTAAGATCTAATAAAACACTTTTGTTTATGTCTTTTACCTTTAGTTTAACTAGATTTTGTTGGTCTTTAAAAGTTTTTGTTAGAATTGTATTGTGTATTTCTATTGAAGAAACTTCAATAATGTTTTCTATTTCTAAGTAGAAAAACACCAAATCTCCATCGTATTCTTTTCCGATGTAATTGAATGTTTTTTCAATTCCGTTTACCTTAAAATCTAATTTTTCTTTAAGATATTGCTCAAAATAGTAATCACTGTTTTTTAATTCATCTACAGTAGTTAATTGCAAATTGATATTGTATTTGGTATTTAAAGCCAATTCAATATCATCCATAAAAACATTTGTAATTATTTGAAGCGATTTTGATTTTGGGCTATACTTAATATCAGTTAAGCTCAAATAATATTTATGAGTTGTAAAAGAAAGTAGGGCAGTAGCAACAAAAAGTAAAATAAATTTTTTAATCATCAATTTAAAACAGAATATTGTTTTTTTAGTGTGTAAATGTAGTTATTATTCTTTTTTTATAATTTTTAAATAACCAACGTGTTCTTTTTCTAATATTTTAAGCACTTCTAACCTTTTACCTTCTTTATAAAGCGTTTCAATTCCTAAAGGATTACAATATTCTAAAAAGTGGTAATATCTGTCTTTCGGTATTTGTAATTGTACAAAGAAAAAATCGTCTCCAAAATCAGTTAAAAGAATTTCAGGAAATTTGCTTAAATATTCTAAATGAGCTTTTCTTTGCCTATCCTTTTTTAAGGAACGACTTGGTAAATTAATGTTTAAAGAGGCATCTCCAAGGCGGCTTTGTGTAGGATCTACTCCTTTTTTAGGTTTTGAAGCTTCTGTTTTAATTACTTTTGGTTTTAAATAATCTTCAGTAACATCTGTAAGATATTTCATGCTTTCTTTTAAAAGAGAGTCTCTAACTTTAGTAGGCGCATTATTGGCATCGTAACCTAAAAATCCAGATAAGTTATTTTTACTTAAATCAATTTCATCTAAAACAATTACTTTAATTCTTAGCGTTACCTCAATAGATTTATTTTTTACATTTTCCTTTGAAATAACAATTACTTTAGTAAAGTGTTTTACAGATGATATTTGTAAGGAGTCTCCCTCAGATGCTTTAATTTGAAAAGTACC
This sequence comes from uncultured Polaribacter sp., assembly GCA_964410075.1. Taxonomy (GTDB): domain Bacteria; phylum Bacteroidota; class Bacteroidia; order Flavobacteriales; family Flavobacteriaceae; genus Polaribacter. Next base: position 685 of record CAYPHE010000308.1, on the reverse strand, counting down.
GTCATCTAAAGAAAAAGCCCCTTTTGAGGTGCTTAAATTTAAAACGTTAGCATCTTTAACAACACCTAAAAAATCTTTAACAAGGCCTTCTATTTTTTTTGGTTTCGTTTGAGAAAAAATAGTTACCGATGTTATAAGTAAATAAAAAAATAAACATAATTTTTTAGTCATAGCATTCTGAGTTTTATCAAATTTACTGAAATGTAAATGACCACAGGTAACCATATTTTGTAAAATGCTGTTAAAATAAAGAGTTACTTCTTATTTATAATTTTTAGATAACTACTACTTTCATTTTTTAAAATTTCTATGACTTCTAATATTTCTCCATTTTTATATTTTTTTTCGATGCCTAAAGGATTGCAATATTCCAAAAAATGATAATAGCGTTCTTTTGGAATTTTTAATTGGATAAAGAAGAAATCTTCTCCCAAATCAACTAATATTTTTTTAGGGAAAGCTCTTATGTAGTTAAAATGTGCTTTTTTAGCTCTTTCTTTTCGTAAAAAAGGATTGGCAAAATTTGCTACAACATTTGCTGGGTCTATTGGGTCTACACTATTTTCAGGAGGTTTTACATTAGTATCTATAAAATCTGGTTTTAATTCTCCTTGATTTGCTTTTTTTATATAATTTATATTATCATTTAAAATAGAATCTCTAATTTTTACTGGAGCTTTTCTTA
>CAYPHE010000307.1:0-3167 GCA_964410075.1 uncultured Polaribacter sp. | reverse complement strand
CAAATTTTATGACTCAAAGAGTATTGAATTTTAAAGTTGCCATGAAGTTATAAAATTACACTTGTAACTAACTGTTTTAGCATACAGATTCTTTAAAAGTTTATAATACATTTGGTTCTTAAATTATTATTTTTCAACTCTTTAAAACCACTAATCAAAATATATTTTGATTGAATTTTCAATACAAAGTTTTCACTCATTACTATCGTAAAATTCAGTTGAATTGACCACTTTCATTTTAAAGATCTAAAGCAAACAATACTTCTATCGTATCAAAGCGCATACAAATCAGAAACAATTCTTCATACTTCTTTTGCGTAAAACTTTATGGCTATTATTAGTTATATTCAATTGATGAGTATGCTAAAATTGAAACTTATTCGAGAACAAATCTTTTAAGTAATTTTTAGGTAAGCTTATTTTTATGCGTAAAAAAAATCCGAATTATAACAAAGTTATAATTCGGATTTTAAATTTAAAATGAACTTTATTAGATAGCGTTACAAATTGCAGCAATATCTAAATTCTCATATAAATTATTCATTTGTTCTTCTGTTAACGGAGGTGTTGTTCTCCATCCATCATAATAAAAACCAAATTGATATTTTACTCCACTTTCAAAACATGGCGATTTACCATCTAACTTTCCATTTCTAATATTGTCAAAATATCCCCAATATCTATCATTTTCAGCCTTAAAGTAAACGTAAACATTATTAAGAATATACGTAGCATCTGGACAAGGTAATACTAAATTAAAATCTCTTTCTTCAAAACACTCACTATTTGTAATGTTAATCGTTTGACCATCTAATTCGCACACACTAATTTCTTCATCATAAACCACTTCATATCTACGTGTTGCTCTATTATAGCTATAAATTTTTATAATCATATCATCTCCTAAGAAATTTAATGCTCTATTACTCCATCTATTAATATTAGAATTTGTAACCTCATAAATTCCATCAAAATACATATAACCATATCTAATAGCTCTATCAGGATTAGACTTAGGCGCTACAGAATAAAAGAAGAAAGATCTTTTACCATCATTTTGAAACTTAACAGAATTAATGCTAGTACAAGAGTGGTTAAAGCTTCTTTCAAAACCTACTGGGTAAACTCCAGCTCTTGGTGCTTGAAACTCTACATATTTACCTCTTGCATCACTTTGAATAGCTACGTCAGCTAATTTTTCTCTTACACCATTACTAGTGCTGTTGTAATAAACACTAACAATATCTCCATCTTTTACTAACTCTCCTGTTTCTGGATTTCTAGCATTTCTATACACATAATTTCTAACCAACATTGGTGTAGAAAAACGATAAACTCTTCTACCATCAACAAATAAATAGTAACAACCTAAACTTGTAATTGGAATTAAGTAAGATTGTGTTAAACTATTTTTTTCACTTAAGTTATAAAATTTACCGTTAGATGATTTAGCAGACGTACTTCCATCAATTGATAATCCACCAGGAAAGTCATTATTACCTCCATTAAAAACCTCTGGGTTTTGCTCAGGATCTACTGGTTCGTTAACATCTGGAGTTTGACTATCAAAAGTTTGAAAATCTGCTTGTAAGTTAGTACCTGTAATTGGGTTACCATCTTCATCTTCAAAAGTTGTACCTTCTGCAATAGTTAATTCTGTAATTTCTTCTGCATTAGTATTAGAAGCCATACTTACGCTAATTTCTGAACTTGTAGCATTATTACTAAGAGCTTGTCTTTCTGTTTGTAATACTTGAGTTTCTGGCAAATTATCTCTCTTAAGTAAACTTACTTGCTCTTCTCTAATGTCTGTTCCATCAAAAGTAATCTCTCTCTCTCTTGGTAAATAACCATCTGCAGTAAAAGTAGCTGTAACAGTTATAGGATTATCTGTAGAAACAGTTGTGTTTCTTTTTACTCCTAAAATCATAAAACCATTTGCTAAATTAAGGGCTTTAGAACCGCTTATTGTAAAGATTTTATCTGAATCTGCACCAACAATTGATACGTCTACATTACTATCAACCCCGCTTCCATCAGCAGCATCATATACAATAACACTTACTTTACTTAAAACTGGCTCAGCAGCTACAGATATTTCAAAACTATCTTCTAAACTGGTTACTTTATCTAAATCACAAGATGCTAATGCGGCAAAAGCAACTAGTGAGTATAATATTTTTTTATAATTTTTCATGATTTAGTTTTTTAAAATGAATATGATAATCTAAAAGTTATATAAGGTATAAACTGAAAACTTTCAAAACTTTCGTTTAATAGTTCCTCTTGGTTTGACGTTGGTTCTAAAATATTTGTTGCTATTAGTGTAATTTCTGGAGATTCAGAATAGTAAGTACCTGCATTAAATGCAAAACCAAGTCCTTTTTTTGAAACTGGTCTACCAAAACCAATACCAATATAAGGTGCAATTTCAGTCCAATTAAAATCAATGTCTATCTCACCAATATCTTCTGAGGTAAACTCTATATCTCCTACAAAAGTAGATTCTGCGAATCTTGAATTTAAATTTAATCTACTAGAAGTAAAATATCCTGCACCTGCAACTAATTTAAAAGCATTACCAAATGGATGATAACTTAATTTTAAATCTACATTTGCAAAATCTACAGTAACATCTGCTAAAAGATCTTCACCATCTAATTCAAATTCTAAATCTTCCTGCTCTACAGGTAAGGCGTTATAACCTAAAGTTACAAATAACTTATCACTAAGTTTTCTTGAGTAATCGAAGCCATAACCTAATCCTCCAGAAATACCAATGGCATTTTTGTTTTCTTTTGGTTCATAATCTTCAAAATCTTCTGTTGTTTCTTGAGCGCATATTCCTAAAGTAAATAATGAACTCAAAAAGAAAAAAGTAAGTTTTTTCATCTGTTTGTTTGATTAGTATTTATTTAATGCCAAAATTATCTAAAAAAAAGTAAATTTTTAGTTTTTTTTAACTTTTTTATACATTTCAATCAATTTTAGTGAATAAAACTCAGCGTTTAAGAAGATGTAGTGACTTTTTTTTAAAAGAAATCAAATATTTATCACATAAAAAAAGGGGATAAACACCCCTTTTACATTTAATATTTTATAAATAATAGTTATTATTTTAAAATCTGCTCTGCATGAGCTTTTGTTTTAACTTTAGTAATTATTTC
>CAYPHE010000306.1:0-3173 GCA_964410075.1 uncultured Polaribacter sp. | reverse complement strand
ATAGCAACCAGAGTTTACACAAATTAATGAATGGGTATTTTAATGGTTCTTTTAAAAGCATGGTGTCTTTTTTTGTAAAAGAAAACAAAATGGATATTTCTGAATTAGAATCTGTTTTAAAGGAAGTAAATAAAAAAAAGTAGTTAACTTTTCAATATTAAATTATTAGTGTTTGTTAAAGGTTTAACATCTAGATGTCTAATTAAGCTTATTAAAGTAAAAAAATAACCATGATTAATTATATTTTACAAGTCGTTTTATTTCAAGTATTATTCTTAATTATTTATGATTTCTTTTTAAGTAAAGAAACTTTTTTTAGAAAAAATAGATACTATTTAATTAGTACTCCAATTTTATCTTTTTTAATTCCGTTAATTAAAATTCCCACTTTTCAAAAAGTATTTTCACAAGAGGTAATTATTCAACTGCCAGAAATTGTTTTATCACCAGAAAAAGTAATTCAGCAAAGCTTACAACAAAATAATTTTGAAGTTTCGTTAAATTATGTCAATATTTTATTCTGGATGGGATTAGTGTTTTTTACTATGTTTTTCTTAGTAAGACTGACAAAAATTATCCTCTTAATTCGTAATAATGAAAAGTTAGTAAAATCTGATTTTATTTTAATTTTACTTCCAAAACAAGCGAAAGCGTTTTCTTTTTTCAACTATATATTTTTAGGAAATGAAATTGTATCAAGTCAAAAAGAAAACATCATACAGCACGAACTAGTGCACTGTAAGCAAAAACACTCCTTGGATTTACTATTTTTTGAATTTTTAAAAATAGTAATGTGGTTTAATCCTATGATTTATTTCTATCAAAAAAGAATAACCTTGTTACACGAATATATTTCTGATGCTGTAGTATCTAAATCAGATATAAATGAAACGTACATCAATAATTTATTATCCAATTTTTTTCAAGTAGAAAATATTTCATTTATCAATCATTTTTATAAAAAATCGTTACTAAAAAAAAGAATTATCATGATGAAAAAAAAGCAATCTAAAAAAATGAATCTGCTAAAGTATTTGGTTTTAATACCTGTGTTAATAACAATGCTTTTTTATACCTCTTGTTCAGAGAATGAGAGTGAAGATGTACATCAAGAAATTAAAACAAAGTATAAAAATATAGATGGTAAACTAGTAGGTAATACGGGGTCAGAATTATCTTATTTAGATTTATATAGTGGAAGAGAGGCTCCAATAGGAGCAAAAGAAATTACAATTAATGAGTTGTCTACTGAAGAAAAAGAGGAGTATGATGCTGATAGAAATAAATTTAGTAGTTTACTAAATAGACCTGGTTTTAGTGAGTATGTATTTTTAAAAATTTATAAAATGCCCAATGGAAGAAAATCATTAGCTATTATTTTTAAATCTAAAAAGAAAAAAAATAAAGTTGATGAAATATCTTCTGATGGTTCTGTTTCATTTATGATTATAGATAAAGCACCTACTTTTCCCAGCTGTCAATCTGGAGATAAAGAATGTTTTTCAAAATCAATTCAAGAACATTTTATTAAAAATTTTAATGCTGATTTACCGAAAGAATTGGGTTTGCAATCGGGGAAAAAAAGAATATATATTGCTTTTAAAATTGATAAAAAAGGGAATATTATAGATATAAATGCAAGAGCGCCTCACAAAGATTTAAAAAGAGAAGTAATTAGAGTAATGGAAACTTTACCTAAAATGATTGCAGGAGAACACAAAGGAAATCAAGTGGATGTTAAATACACTTTTCCATTTACAATTAATGTAGAATAACAAAGATGCTATGAAAAATAAATTTTTGTTTAGTTTATTATTCTTTGTTTCTATTCAGATTAGTGCTCAAAAATCATTAAAGACTATTTCAGATAGTTTATTTGCTATTGGAAGATACAAAAAAGCGTTAAACGTATTAGAAAACTCTAAGCCTTCATTTGAATCAAATTATAAAAAAGCAATAATTTATGAATCTATAGACGATTATAAAAAAACAATAGAATTTTTAGAGGCAGCTTTATTTTTTAGAAATAGCCAGAAGGCTAAATTAAAATTAGCAAAAGCATATAAAAATTTGAAAATGCTTGATAAGTCAATTAAGATTTATGAAGAAATTTTAGCTCAAGACTCGTTAAATTTAGTATTGCAGTATCAATTGGGTAAAATGTTTATTAGTACTAAAAAATCGGGAAAAGCCATTCAGAGTTTTAAAAAACTAATTTATTACGATAAAGAAAATGCAAATTATTCATACCAATTGGCACTTTCTTACGCGCTTCTAAAAGATAGAGATAGAATGATAAATAGTTTGTTAGATTCTTATAGGAAAGATACACTTCACTTAAAATCTATAGTAAGATTAGCAACAAGTTTTAACAAGTTGAAAGATGCTGATTCTACACGAATTTTTGTTGAAAAAGGACTAAAAATTAATCCTAATGAAATTTATTTAAACAAGCTTAAAATTAATAGCTTATATAGAGCAAAAAGATACCTAGAAACAATTCCTTATTTACTAAAATTAGACACAATTTCGGTTGAAAAAACTTATCCAATTTCTATGCTAGGAAAAGTACATTATAATTTAGCTAACTTTTCTGAAGCTAAAAAATATTTTAGAAAACTAATTCGTTTGGATTTGTCTAATTATAAGGCTTTTACTTATTTGGGGCATATTGCAATGAAAGAGCAACAATTTTCTGTAGCTAGGTTACATTATTCTGTAGCAACAACTAAGGGTATAGAAAAAAGAGACGAAGAATATTTTGGGTTAGGTAACGCATTTTATGAATTAGAAAAACCTAAAGAAGCAATATTTAATTACAATAAAGCTTTTTTAGAAAACAGGAATAATAGTAAAGCATTGTATCGATTAGCTACAATGTCAGATGCCTATTATAAAGATAAAAAAATAGCTTACCAGCACTATAAAAAGTACATAGAAAACTTTGATAAAAAAGATACTGTGGCTTCTAAATTTGTAAAAAAAAGAATTCAGGAAATAAAAAAAGAATTCTTTCTAAAAGGACAAAATATAAAGTAGCCTTTTATTAAATAACAAAACGCTTGAACTTAAGTTCAAGCGTTTTGTTGTTTATTTTAGAATATTTTTTTAACTGATCTATCCTAAATACGTCATTAAAATTTTACTTCTAGAAGTGTGTTTTAATCTTCTAA
>CAYPHE010000305.1:0-3179 GCA_964410075.1 uncultured Polaribacter sp. | reverse complement strand
ATAAAGTCGTTTTGATTCAATACTTTGGCTTTGGTTTGTATTTCTCCGCTTGCTACTTTAATGATAAATTCTAGCATTTCATCTGCCATTTCCTCTATTGTTTTTTCACCACGAATAACACCACCCGTTTCAATATCAATAATATCTGGCATTCTATTGGCCAAATCTGTATTAGAAGACACTTTAATTACCGGAGCTATTGGATTTCCTGTTGGTGTTCCTAAACCTGTTGTAAATAAAACAAGATTGGCACCTGCACCAACTATAGCTGTTGTACTTTCTACATCATTACCGGGAGTACACAATAAATTGAGTCCAGATTTACTAACATACTCTCCATAATCTAAAACATCTTGTATTGGAGACGTTCCTCCCTTTTTGGCAGCTCCTGCAGATTTCATGGCATCTGTAATTAAACCATCTTTTATATTTCCGGGAGACGGATTCATATCAAAACCAGAACCTGATTCTATAACAGATTTCTCGTAAGCTTTCATTAGTTTTAAAAACTTTTCGCCTTTTTCATCATCTATACATCTATTTACCAACTCCTGCTCTACTCCACATAACTCAGGGAATTCGGCTAAAATAGCAGTGCCATGTAACGCAGTTAAAATGTCTGAAACAGCTCCTAAAGTAGGATTTGCAGATATTCCCGAAAATCCGTCCGAGCCTCCACATTCTAAACCTACTTTAAGTTTAGATAAAGAAGCTGGTTTCCGTACTATATTATTTGCCTTTTTTATGGCTTCGAAAGATTCTTTTATAATCGTAGACAACATATTGTCCACTGTTCCCATCTGTTGCTGTTCGTATATTAAAACAGGCTTATTTAGGTTAGGATTTATGCTTTTTATAGCATCTTTAAATATATCTATTTGAAGATTTTGACACCCTAAACTTAACACAGTAGCTCCAGCAACATTTGGATTGTTAACATAACCTGCCAATAATTTTGCTAAACTTTCTGAATCTTGACGAATACCTCCACAACCACCAGGATGCGTTATAAATTTAACATCAATATTATCAAAAACTTTTGTAGTATTTTCAGTGATCTCTGTTGATGATTCTTCTCCCCTTACTAAAGCTCTTAATATGAGTTGATGGGTGCTTACTTGCTGATGTAAAAGCTCTTTTTCAAAAATATCTTTTAAAATTTCAACATTTCTATTTTCGCAAAATACCAGCGGAAAAAATAACCAAACATTTTCTGTACCTACTTGACCATCTGCTCTATGATAACCTAAAAAGGTCCTTTCTTTCCATTTATCAACATTAGGGGCATTCCAAGTAAATTGAGCTGTTCTACCAGACACTTTTTCGGTTTCATGTTTTACATTCTTCGTCGTTAATATATCTCCTTTGTTAATCACGCCATTAGCTTTTCCTACAAGAACACCATACATAATAATACTATCGCCCAAGTTAAAATGCTCTAAGGCAATTTTATGTTTAGACTTTGTATTTGATATGATTTTGATATCCTCTTCTTCAAAAGAAATAACCTCTCCTGCTTTTAAATTTACCAGAGCAACGGCAACATTGTCTGAGGTGTTTATTTTTATAAGCTTTTTTAGCATCTTGTAAACTGTAATTCGTGTTGTTTAAATTTAAAACTGTTGACTATAATTCGCAAAGCCTTTTTCAATACCATTGGTCTCTATTTCTTTTAATGCAAACGCAATGGCTTCTGTTAAACTTTCAACATGCGTTAAATCTTCTCCCCAATAATCTTGAATACTTAAAACACTTTTTGCCACCAGAAAATAATCATTAGATTTCCATATTTCAGAAAATTTTAAAACAATAGCCTCACTATCTTGAACAGGTAAGGATTTCCCTTGCCACATTCCTTTATAAAAACGTATTAAGCAAGCAAAAGCAAAGGTTAAGTTTGTTGGCACTTTATTGTGAATATTTACATATTCTAATAAACTAGGTAGTACTCTTACTTTAAATTTTGATATTGAATTTAAAGCAATACTCGATAAATTATGACTAATAAAAGGATTTCTAAAACGGTCAAAAACTTCATCAGCAAAACTATTCAATTCACTTTTATCCATATCTAATGTATCTATAATTTCATTAAATACAGCAGTATTTATAAACGCACCAGTAAATAAATTATCTACAGATTGTTTTACTGTTTTGTTCCCATAAAGCAAAGAAAAAGGCACCATGGCGGTATGCGCTCCATTCAAAATGCGCACTTTTCGTGTACGGTAAGGTTGCATATCATTTACAATCTTAACATCTAATTTTGTTTTATCAAATGGTAGTTTCTTTTTTAATGTATTTCCGCCTTCTATAACCCACAATAAAAAAGCTTCTGCGGCTACGATTAAATTATCTTTATATTCTAGCTTAGCATTATATAGTTCTATTTCATCTTTCGGATAACCAGGTACAATTCTATCTACCAAAGTATTATGGAATGTATTGCTTTCTAATAACCATGTTTTAAAACCGTTTTCCAACTTCCAATCGGAAACATATTTTAAAATGATTTCTTTTAATGTTTTGGCATTGTAATTAATAAGTTCGCAAGGAATAATGGTTACCCCTTTATTAGTAGCACCTTTAAAATGTTTAAATCTTTCGTACAATAGAACCGTTACTTTTGCAGGAAATGAAGTTGGTGGTTTCATGTGTGGAGTATCAGTACTTACATGAGCAATACCTGCCTCTGTTGTGTTAGAAATGATAAATTCTAACGATTCTTCTTTTGCTAAACTTAAATACTCTTCAAAATTAAGATACGGGTTAACTCCTTTTACAATATTCTCTATGAGTTCAACCTCTTGAATTTCTTCTCCTTTCTTAACCCCTTTCATGAAAAGCGTGTATAAACCATCTTGATTATTTAGCATCTCTACTAAACCCTTATCAATTGGCTGAACTACCGCTATTCCCGCATTAAAAGCTGCCTTTTTATTTAACTCCTGAAAAGCATATCCAATAAAGGCTCTTAAAAAATTACCTTCCCCAAATTGTATAATTTTTACAGGTGGATATTCCGTTAATCCTATATTTTTTCTATGTAGTAGAGGTTTGTTGGTTTTTGTCATTTCAATTTAAAATTAACCTATATATTTTTGAGTAATATAATACTTTACAGAAAAGTTATTGTTTAATTAAAGGGTTTTCCGCTGTCATTTTAAAAATTAATTCTC
>CAYPHE010000304.1:0-3193 GCA_964410075.1 uncultured Polaribacter sp. | reverse complement strand
ATTCATCAAAAAGGAAGCAAAGGATGGCGAAAATCTGATGATGAAATGTTTCCAGTAATCGGACCAACTGAAAAAAATAATTTTATAGTTCATACTAAAAAAGGTAATGCCATTTTAGACCAACATGGGTTGCTAAGAGAAATGGATTACGAGTTAGTTTCTGCAACCAAAAAAACTGTCATTTACCAAAAAAAATACGTAGCAAATACTAAAATTAATAACAGTAAATATCCAGAAAAATCAACTGAAAAAGAATTGTTTTGGCCATTTGATTTTACCTTTCAAAAAATATTTAGTTTAGAAAATAATAAATTAAAAATCGATTTTATTATTGAATCTGAAGAGGGAATGCCTTTTATGTTAGGGTATCATCCTGCTTTTTTATTATCTAATACTGGAAATGAAATACTAATTTCAAATAAAGAAAGTTATACTTTATCTGATGTTTATAAAGCAAGTTCTAATGCTTTTCCTATTTTAAATTCAGATACTATTGTTTTAAAAAATATTGATAAAAATGATGTAGAAATTACTACAAAAAGCTTTAACAATTTTATGCTTTGGACAGAAGTAAACAACATGCTTTGTATTGAACCAATTACACAATATACTTCTTATACCAACCAGAAATTTTCTAAAGAAAATATGACACTATCTAAAGGTAAAAATGAATTTAGTGTTGAAATAAAAGTTTTAAATTAATGACAAAGCATCGTCATTTTATTATTCATAAACCTTATGGTTTTCTTTCTCAATTTGTTAATAATCAAACCAAAAGAAAGAAAAAATTATTAGGAGAATTATACGATTTTCCTGAAGGAACAATGGCTATTGGACGTTTAGATGTAGCTTCTGAAGGCTTATTGTTATTGACTACAGACGGTATGGTATCTGAAATAATTAGAAGTAATAAATATGAAAAAGAATATTATGTTCAAGTTGATGGTATTATTACTCAGACAGCTATTAACCAACTAAAAAAAGGTGTAGAAATTGGTTTTAACGGTAAAAAATATATTACAAAACCTTGTAAAGCTTTTGCTATTACAACTCCAGATTTTCCTTTAAGAACTCAAAAAATTAGAGATGAGAGACATGGCCCAACAAGTTGGGTAAGTATAATTGTTAGAGAAGGAAAGTTTAGACAAGTTCGTAAAATGACAGCCGCAGTTGGTTACCCAACTTTACGATTAATTCGTGTAAGAATAGGAACAATTAAATTAGCCAATTTAAAACTTAAAGAAGTAAAAGAAGTTACTAGTTTAGTGTAACTTTTTCTTCCTTTGGTTTCATATTATATTTAGTTTTAATATTATCAATTTTTTTATCTTCTAAAATTGCATAAAATTTTCTTGGCGAAATTTTTAAATCTTTGGTAATATCTGCTACCTTCTTTTTTCCTTTCTTATAAAGTTTTAAATTTTCATTAACCTTTTTATTAAAGTAAAAATCTTTTAATTTTTCTACAACTTGTAATTCTGTTAGATTTGATTTACTAACATAATCTTCAATTTCTATTTTAATTTTAGATAAACTATTTGCCATAAAGTTACTTTTTATTGTTATTCTTCTGGTCTTTCTTTTCCACAAACAAAACAGCCAATAAACAAAGTCCTATTAAAAATCCTCCTGAAGCATCTATAACCGGTTGACCTTCTATTATAGATATAATTGAAAAAATAATTGAAGCAATACTAATTGCTATAATTGTATATTGTATAGATTTACTCATTTCTAATCATTCTTATATGTGGTATTCCGTCTTCTAAATATGATTTTCCTGTAAATTGAAACTGATGAGATTCATAAAAATCTTGTAAATGTTTTTGAGCAGAAATTTCAATTACAGTTTCATTAAAATATTTTTCAATAGCTTTAATAGACGCTTCCATTAATTGATGACCGTACCCAAATTTTCGTTCTTTTTTAAGTACAACAACTCTACCAATACTAGCATTTTTAAAATAATCTCCTGCTTTAAATAAACGCGTATAACCAATAATTTTATCTTTTTTAACTGCAATAAGATGTAACGCTTTTTGATCTTTATTATCTAAATCTTGATAAACACAATCTTGTTCTACCACAAAAACTTCAGAACGTAATTGTAGTACTCCATAAAGCTCGGTTGTAGTTAATTCTTTAAAATATTTTATGGTAAAATTCATTTTATTAAAACGTTGTCATTACGAGTGATCAAGCAATAAAGTAATCTTTTATTTATTTAGAGATTGCTTTATAAATTAGTAATAACTCAAATAACTAACCAGCACAAGAAATTTTATCAATTCTATTTTGATGACGACCACCTTCAAATTCTGTTTCTAAAAAAACATCTACAAAACCAATAGCTTGTTGTAAAGAAACAAAACGAGCAGGAATAGTAAGTATATTGGCATTATTATGCTGTCTAGTTAAAGCAACCAACTCATTATTCCAACACAATGCAGCACGTATACCTTGGTGTTTATTAGCTGTCATTTGCGCACCATTTCCAGAACCACATAAAATTATACCTAATTCCGCTTTTCCAGATTCTACAGCATCTGCTGTTGGATGAATTGCATCTGGATAATCCATAGAATCGTTAGTATCTGTTCCAAAATTAATTACAATATACCCTTTATTTTCTAAATGTTTTATAATTTCGAATTTATATGCTGTTCCTGCATGATCGTTACCAATGGCAATTGTCATAATATATTGATTTTAATAGTATTAAAGAGAACAAAAATATAGAAAATAGTGCTTATCAACAGTTATAAACAATGCTATTTTTAATTCTTTTAATAAGTAGTTAATTATAAAGTCTTTATCTATTTTAATTAATTGTTAAGAACTAGTGATAAGAAAACAGTAACTTTATTTTTTAAATTCAAAAATTATTACAATACAAAGGGCAAGTTGAATTGTGCAAATTTATTTTTAGATTTTTGATAAAAGTTTATCAACATAAAATTTACAATTAGTTTACATTTTAAAAAATTTAAATACTAACAAAAAGAAGTGAATTGTATGTTTATAACTATTGTTAATAACCCTAAATATTTATTGATTTTTAAGCTTTTAGATAACTCATAAAATGTCAACTATTTTTAATAAGTGAATTAAAAAAAAAATCAGCAACTATTTTACTGTAGCTATTCACAAGCTATTATAAACATAATTGTTTTTTAAAAATTTATAAAAGAAA
>CAYPHE010000303.1:0-3203 GCA_964410075.1 uncultured Polaribacter sp. | reverse complement strand
GCTGATTTAATTCAGCATAAAAAGGATGCCATTGCAATCCCTAACGCACTTATCTAGTAACGTAAGTAAATACTAAGAAGTAAAAGTGTTTTTCAATTCGATAAAATAACTTTTCTTAATCTCTAGAAGAAAGATCATTTTAAAAATTAAAATAACTTTTAATAAAAGCTGAACTCTATTTGTTGTTGTCATTCCTGCAAAATTAGGAATCTACTTACTAAAAGTATAAATATCTCTGTATTTATTTGTGCGAATTAGTATAATTCATGTCTAAAAATTAGTTCTTACATTTATAACAAATAAAAATCTTTGTCTAAACAAAAAATAATAGTTGCACCACTAAATTGGGGCTTAGGTCACGCCTCAAGATGTGTATCTATTATAGAATTGTTACTAGCGCAAAATTTTATTCCAGTAATTGCTTCAGATGGTAAAGCCTTACTGTTTTTACAACAAGAATTTCCAGAATTAGAAAGTATAAAATTACCTTCTTATTATATAAAATATGGCAAGTTTGTAAAACTGAATTTACTTTTTCAGTTGCCAAAAATTGTAAAAGCCATACAAAAAGAAAAACGAATCATATCCAGATATATTACTGATAATAAAGATGTTGTAGGTATTATTTCAGACAATAGATTTGGAGTACATAACAAAAAAGTATTTTCAGTTTATATTACACATCAAGTAAAAGTATTATCTGGAATAACCACGTTTTTTACGTCAAAAATTCATCAGAAATTCATTAAAAAGTTTGACGAATGTTGGGTTCCAGATTTAAGTAACAGTTTCTTTTCAGGAAAATTATCATCAGAACAACATAAAAAAATCCATTTTAAATACATAGGTGTTTTAAGCCGATTTAAAAAAGAAGCGTTACCACAAACTATAGATTATCTCATTTTACTTTCTGGACCAGAACCAAATCGTACACAATTAGAAGAAAAACTAGTTAAAGAATTTTCGGGAATTGAAAATGTAGTTTTCGTTTTAGGTAAAGTAGAAAACCAACAAAAACAATGGACAGAAAAAGGAATTACTTTTTATAATTATCTATTAAAAGCCGATTTACAAAAAATTATAAATTCAAGTAAATTGGTAATTTGCAGATCTGGGTATTCTACCATTATGGATTTAGCTGTTTTAGGTAAAAAAGCTTTTTTTATTCCTACTCAACACCAATCAGAACAAGAATATCTAGCAAAGTATTTAGAGAATAAAAAAATTGCTTTTTACTGTAAAGAAAAACATTTCACTTACAAAAAATTGATAAAAATGACTAGTTATAAAGGTTTACAAGCTAAAGAAACGAATTTAAGTATCGATTTAAATGGCCTTTTTAACCGTAAATGAAAACTCAGAACCTTCTTTATACACACTATTTAAAAAGATGTTTTCTCCATGAGCCTCTACAATGTGTTTTACAATAGAAAGACCTAAACCAGAGCCACCTTGTTCTCTAGATCTACTTTGGTCAACCCTATAAAAACGCTCGAATAATCTATTTTGATGAAGTTCTTTAATCCCCTCACCATTATCAATTACTTTTACAACCATTCTATTGCTATCGTAATTATCAACGGCCACAACAGTAGTTCCGTTTGGATTTCCGTACTTAATAGAGTTTACAATTAAATTAATAAGTACCTGTTCAATTTTTTCAATATCGGCTTTTACAAAAACAGGAAACTCGTAAATTTTATCGAATTTTAGAGTAATGTTTCGTTTTTTGGCTTTCATTTCAAATAAATCGAATACATTTTGTATCAATTCTAAAATATTAAAAACCTCGTAGTTTATTTTAGTTCCTTCGGTTTCTAATTTGGCAATCATATCCAAATCTTTAATAACAGCAACCAAACGTTCTACCCCTTTATTAGCTCTATCTAAATATTTTGCTCTAATTTCTTTGTCGTTTACAGCACCTTCTATAAGTGTTAAAATATAGCCTTGTACAGTAAAAAGTGGTGTTTTTAATTCGTGCGCAACATTACCTAAAAAATCTCTTCGAAACGAATTAATTTCGGTAAGGTTTTTAATTTCAATTCGTTTTCCTTCTACATATTGTTGCATTTGTTCCGAAAGATTTTCTATATCTGTAGTTACAGAATCTCGTGCTAAATCATCTTCATTTAAAATAGAAACATCTTTATATATTTTTCGTAAACGTCTGTAAATAAAGTGTTCTGCTCTATATTGAACAATAAAAAAAGAAACAATAAATAGTAAAATTACAGAAATAATTACGGTACTAACACCTAAATAATTGCTTAAAAAAAAATAAGATATTGCTGCAATTATAGATGAAAGTAAGGTCAAATAAACAGCAGACCAAAATGCGTAAGAATATGTTTTTTTAAATTTCATTAAAGCAAATTTATTTATCTGCTTCTTCTAACACAAATTTATAACCAACTCCTTTTACTGTTTTAAAATGGTTGTCGCCAATTTTTTCACGAAGTTTTCGAATATGAACATCTATGGTTCTTCCTCCAACTACAACTTCATTTCCCCAAACGGTATCTAAAATTATTTCTCGTTTAAATACTTTGCCTGGTTTAGAAGTTAATAAAGAAAAAAGTTCGAATTCTTTTCTTGGTAACGAAATTTTGTTGTCAGATTTATAAACCACATATTCGTCTCTATCAATAACAATATCTCCAATAGTAGAAGTATTTTCTTTTTCTTTTTTAGTATTTAATCTTCGTAATAAAGATTTTACTTTACTAACTAAAACTTTTGGTTTTACAGGTTTGGTTATATAATCATCGGCACCAGCTTCAAAACCTGCAACTTGAGAATAATCTTCGCCTCTGGCAGTTAAAAAAGCAATAATTACATTTTCTAAAGCAGGTATGGTTCTAATTTTTTCGCATGCTTCAATACCGTCCATTTCAGGCATCATAATATCCAATAAAATTAAATGCGGATTGTGTTTTTTTGAGCTTTTAATAGCTTCATTCCCATTAGAAGCTGTAAATACTTGGTAACCTTCATTTTTAAGATTGTAACCTACAATTTCTAAAATATCTGGTTCATCATCAACCAGTAAAATTTTAATATCGTTTTTATTCATAAAAAAATAAAGTCAGTTTACATCAAAAGTAATCATTAATCATATAAATAGGTGTAAACTTTACAATCTTTTAATGTTAGTGCTTAGATTTAACTTTATGGTAAACTTAAAAATAAGTAGTTTTTTT
>CAYPHE010000302.1:0-3207 GCA_964410075.1 uncultured Polaribacter sp. | reverse complement strand
GCTAGTGCTAGCATTTGCTAGTACCGTCAAAGATTAGTCATACAAAAAGCTATTTGCTATACAAGTAGCTTTTTGTATTTTAGATTTGCTATGAGTAGAAAATACAAGTTCCATAATAAATCAGGTTTATATTTTATCAGTTTTGCAACAGTAAACTGGATAGACGTTTTTACAAGACAAGTGTATTTTGATGTTTTAGCAGATAGCGTAAGCTATTGCCGTAAAGAAAAAGGTATGGAGTTGTATTGTTATTGTTTTATGCCAAGCCAAACCTGTCCTGAGCGAAGTCGAAGGATCCATTTTATCTTTAGAAGTGCTAACGAACAACCATCAGAATTACTTAGAGATTTTAAACGACATACCTCTAGAAAGATGCTAGAAGCCATACAGAACAATCCACAAGAAAGTCGGAAAGAATGGTTGTTATGGATGTTTGAGCGAGCTGGAAAAAAAAATGCTACTACAAGTAATTATCAATTTTGGCAACAACATAACAAACCCATAGAGTTGTGGAGTGAAAAGGTTATCAAACAAAAGATAGATTACATCCACAAAAATCCAGTATCAAGTGGTTTTGTAACGAATCCTATAGATTGGAAATATTCAAGCGCTAGAAATTACGTAGATGATAATACTGTTTTGGAAATAGATAATATTGGTTTTTTAGGATAAAACGCTAATGAAACCCTTGTTTTATAGGATTGCAATATCTTTAATAAAAAAACCAAAAAGAGTTGTTCTGTTGTTTATTCTGCAATATTTTAAGAATTCGTTAACAAGAAATTAACATTTAAAGGATTTTAACTGATTTACAGTAGTTTAGCGTAAAATTTGTTCTGGTTTCGGTACTTGGCAAGGGGTGTTACTATAGACCCCGTTTATTTTTTACTTTTTTGAATTATTGATAATGTAAATAATACCTCTCTTTATTGTGCTAGTTTTTGCACTTTGCGTTTGGTGATAAAAGCGTCTATCAATTTTTTTATCGTACTTCTATCATCTTCATTCATCTGCTCTACTTCTTTAAACTGTTGTAGTAGTTCGTTATCGTCAAGAGAACTCTCAGCTTTTTGTTCTAAAGAACCATTTACCAAATAATCAATAGACACACCAAATACGTCTGCTAATCGTTTTAAAACATCCGCAGGAGGTTGTACAGCTTTAATCTCGTATCTACTCATTTGAGGATAAGAAATGTTAATTTTACTAGCCAACTCACCTTGAGATAAACTAGCTTTTTTACGAAGTTCTTGTATGCGCTGTCCTAAATTCATAACTCAAAAAAGATAGTATTTACTTCAAAAATAACGAATAAGACGCTTTAAAATTAGTTATAGCAAACGTATTGTTAATAATTATCTCTTATATGATTTACAAAGATATATCTTTTTAGATATATTTGCATCATATATGAAAACACAGAAAAGTTATGAACAATCTTGATACGTCTAACACGAATAACTACAACTACATCACAAAACACTTAGAAATCCACGTTTTAGGCGGTTTAAAGTTGAATAAGTTAGAAAGCCTAAGAATTACGTTAAGCATACAGAAATTATCATCAGCGCAGATTCTGCGTCATAGTTTGGATTTGTATAACGATAATCAAGTAGAAAAGTTTGTAAGAAAAGTAGCAGAACGTTTAGAGATTGGGACAAGTGTCGTTAGAAAAACTTTACAAGAACTTACGCACGAATTAGAAAACTACCGTTTTTTAGTGCTTAGCAAGCACGAGCAAGAAAACCAACCATATATAAAACAGCTCTCGGCTTCTGAGGAAAAAGAAGCTATTAAATTTTTAAAGAGAAAAGATTTACTAAAAAAGACAAATGAATTGATTGGAAAAAGTGGAGTTATTGGCGAACAAACCAATAGACTTTTAATGTATCTAATTTTTACAAGTCGAAAAACAAATAACCCTTTGCATTGTATCAGCTTAGGAAGTTCAGGAGTTGGGAAAACCCATTTACAAAGTAAGGTTGCAGAACTTATTCCAGAAGAAGATAAAATAGAAATTACAGTTTTATCAGCCAACGCATTTTACTACTTCAATCGCACAGAGCTTCAACACAAGTTAATTTTAATAGAGGACTTGGATGGAGCAGAATCTGTATTGTATCCACTTCGTGAATTACAATCTAAAAAACGAATTACAAAAACAGTCGTTCATAAAGATGCCAAAGGAAACACAAAAACCATTCATCTAACAGTTGAAGGTCCAGTATCTGTTGCAGGTTGTACCACACAAGAAAGCATTTACGAAGATAATAGTAATCGTTCTTTCCTACTCTATATTGATGAAAGATCTGAACAAGATATTAGAATTATGAACTATCAGCGGAAAGCTTCCGCAGGCAAATTAAATGAGCAAGATGAAATAAATGCCAGGGAATTGTTAAAAGATGTTCAACGCGTTTTAAAACCCATAAAAGTAATCAATCCTTTTGCAGAATATTTAGAGTTGCCACAATCTGTATTTAAACCAAGAAGAACAAATAGTCATTATTTACAGTTCATTGAAGCCATTACATTTTACAAGCAATACCAAAGAGAAAAGCAATACAATAAAGAAACAGGAGAAGAATTTATAGAAACAACAATCGAAGATATTGAAGAGGCAAACGAATTAATTATAGAAGTTTTATTAAGAAAATCAGATACACTTACAGGAGCAATAAGAAACCATTTAGAAAGTTTAAAAAATTACTTAAAAGAGAAAAAGCAAACTGGATTTAATACTTCTGAAATCAGAAAGAATTTACGTATCAAACAAAGTACTTTACAACGCTATCACAAACAGCTTTTAGGAGAAGGATATATTAAGAAAGTGAAAGGTAAAAAGGGACAAATGTATTTTTATGAAATCGTTGATATACAAGAATATGACAATCTCAAAGCAGAAATTAACAATGCTTTAGAACAATGTTTAGTAAAGATAAACTTACCCAGTTAACCACACTTACCCAATTGCAAAATGGATAAGTTAAATAAATAACAATCAATCACTTAAATACACTTACCCAACAAACTCAAAAAAGGTCAAGGGATGAAAAAATTAAAGCTACAAAATGAGAGTTATAAAATCTTTGTTGCCAACTATAAAGAATGGTTAGACATTTTAGGCTATGCAGAAAGCACAGTTTATTACTTGCCAAATCACTTACAAGAGTTCTTCTATTATTTAGAGCAAAATCATATTAAAAA
>CAYPHE010000301.1:0-3273 GCA_964410075.1 uncultured Polaribacter sp. | reverse complement strand
TTTGAAAAAAACTCAGCATTAACATTCGAAAAAATATTTAAAATTCATAAAATAGATATAGACATAACTATTTTTTTAGAGAAATATATTCCTTTAAATATCCAATTTTGGAAGATGTATAGAGAAGAAAAAATCACTAAAGAGGAATTAAGATATCAAAGATTAAAATCGGCTTTTGATGCAGTAGGCTACAAAGTTTCTGATGATAAAATTAATAAGTTGGCGGATGAATATATTACTTACTTATCAACTTTTTCAAATGTTTTTGAAGGTACTTTTGAAATATTAGATTATTTAAAACCAAAATATCAATTACATATTATTACTAATGGATTTAAAGAAATTCAATATAAAAAACTAAAGGCTTCTAAACTTTTACCTTATTTTAGTCAAATAATTACTTCAGAATCTGTTGGAGTTAAAAAACCAGATTATAGAATTTTTGAACATGCCTTGTTAGTTTCTAATGCAAAAAAAGACGAAGTTATTATGATTGGAGATAGTATTGAAGCCGATATTGAAGGGGCTTTGCATTTTGGAATTAAAGCAATACATTGTAATTTTGATAATCAGTTAATTGCTAATAACAGTTTTACATCAATAAATGATTTAAAACAATTAAAAAATTATTTATAAAGTTTTAACTAAGGGTAAAATTTATTTATGAAACTCCCCAACAAAATAATTCTAATTGCCTTTTTAAGAATATTATTCTCTTGTTCAAGTAATTTAGATTTCGATCAGGTGCAAGATCTAGAAACAACACCTGTTTATAATATTCCGCTTGGTTACTTTACTATTTCTTCCAATGGTTTTATTTCTGATGCAGCAACACCAATTGTTTCGGTTTCTGAAATTATAGAATACAGAATTTTTGATAATTCAGTATTAAGAGATAATTTAATTCGTCAAAATTTTAATATAGATATAATAAATACATTTAATAGATCCTTTATTCTTGAAATTGGTTTTTTAGATGAAAATAATAATCAAACATTTCCGTCTTCTTTATATACCGTTAATGCTAATCAGCAAGACTTTAAAGAGCAAATTGTAATTGATAATATAGATACAAATAATAGTAATGTAAAAAACACAAAAAAGTTAAGTTTAACGATTAATTTAGAAGATCAAAGTACACCTTTAAGAGCATCTAATGGTTTTTTTAATTTTAAATCTTCTACTACAGTTTATTTAAAAACCTCTATAAAAGACGAAGAATAATGCAAAAGCTTTTTTTTATAGTTTTGTTTTGTACAATATGCTTCCGAGGGATTACTCAAAACAGACCAACTTTATATGACTTTGCTGAAATTCCACAAACGCAATTATTAAACCCTGCTTTAGATTACAATAATAAAAAACATATTGGTATTCCTTTTTTATCTGGAATGCATGCAGAAATAGGTTTTAAAAATTTTTCTTTGATTGATTTTTTTGGAGCTAATTCAACTTCATTTAATCAAAAACTATTAAATATAGAAGATAAATTATCACCCAGAGACTTTCTAACAATAAATAGCCAATTAGAAATTATTAATATAGGTTTTCGATTAAAAGAAAAAAATTATTTGAGTTTTGGTCTTTATCAAGAAACTGATATGATTTTATATTTTCCTAAAGACCCTTTGAGTGCTTATTTAGAAGGAAATACTATTAATAGATTATATAACGCTTCTCATCTTAATTTTCAACTAGATGTTTTAAATGTTTTTCACATTGGTTTATCTAGAAAAATTAATAACACTATTAACTTAGGAATACGTTTTAAATTATATGCTTCTATTATTCAAGCTCAGTCTAAGAATAATACAGGAACTTTTGTTACAAGACAAGGGGTTAACAATTTATTAGTTAATCGGGTAAACGATGTAAATATTAATGTAGAAAGTTCTGGTATACCTATAGCTGAAGATTCTGAAAACTTTTTACTAGGAGAAAATTTAGCAAATAATTTAGGTGTTGGTTTAGATTTTGGAATAACCAATCAAATATCTCCACAATTAAAAATATCAGCAAGTATTTTAGATTTTGGTTTTATCAGTCACACAAAAAAAGTGCAAAGTTATACTGTAAATGGAGCTTATACTTTTGAAGGTATAGAAACTTTTTTTTCTCCAGAAAATACTTCAAGAACTTGGGAGAGCATTAGACTCGAATTAGAGCAACAATTGCCTGTAGCAGAAAATACAACAAGTTATATTTCTATAAGACCAATAAAAGTAAATGCAGCTTTAAAATATGGATTTGGAAAATATAAAAGCAGACTTTGTTATGATAACACGTATAAAAATGAATATGCAAATGCTGTTGGAGCACAGTTTTTCTCGGTATTTAGACCTAGGGGGCCTCAGCTAGCACTAACAGGGTTTTATGAAAGAATGATAACTAGAAATTTTAAAACAAAATTTACATATACTGTAGATAGTTATTCTTTTTCAAATATTGGTATTGGCGCCTCTACTAAAATAGGTAAAGTTAATTTTTACGGAACTATAGGTAATTTAATTCAATTTGCCGACATTAGTAAATCAAATAATCTTGTTGCTCAGATGGGTATAAACTACATAGTAGACTAAATATGAAAAAAACCATTATACTATTAACTATTATTTTTACTACAATATCAATACATGCTCAATTAGAAAAATTAAATAACTATAAGTATGTAATTGTAGATAGTAATTTTAAATTTCTAAAAAAAACAGACCAATATCAAACTAGTTCTTTAACCCAGTTTTTAATAAAAAAAACTGGGATACCAACTTTTTTAGATACTGAAGAAATTCCTTTAAAGTATATTTCAGAGAGATGCAAAGGTTTATATGTTTCTGTTACAGATGATTCCTCTTTGCTAATGACAAAAAATAGAATAGAATTTAAAGATTGTTATGGTTCTTCTATTTTTAATACAGAATACGGGAAGAGTAGAGAAAAAGAATTTAAAAAAGCGTATCCTAAAGCCATAAGAAATGCTTTTGAATCAATTGCAGGTTATGTGTATGAGTATAAAGATGGTTTAGAAGTTACAAATCCTATAGCTAAATTAGATAGTTCTTCAAAACAAGAAGAAGAGGAGGAAACTAAAGAAACTATAGAAACATTGTATGCTCAACCTAAAGAAAATGGTTATCAACTAATTAACGATAAACCAGAAGTCGTTTTTTTTCTAATAAAAACAAAAACAGAACATGTTTTTATCATAAAAGATAAAAATGGAGCTTTTTATAAAAAAGACAATTATTGGATTGCAGAAACTTATGAAAACGGAAA
>CAYPHE010000300.1:0-3305 GCA_964410075.1 uncultured Polaribacter sp. | reverse complement strand
ACAAGATAGAATTGTAACTAGAAAAACAGCAACGCAAAAATTAAAAAGAATAGATTTTTGTATCATGTAGTAGTAATTTATTTAAGATAGTTTGGTTAATTTGTAATTATGCAATTACTTCAATTTTTCAAACAAAAGTATCCTGCTGTATCTCGATTTTATAAGTTTTTTTAACTTACTTCAATAGAACAAGAAATTTCTGTGGCATTTTCTGGAAAAGATATTAGTAATGGCAGTACTTCCATTCCTGGAACTTGATTAAAAATGCGCTCTTTTTCTATTTCTTTTATTTTTATAGATACATTTGATGTAACTGTAACTATGCCTTCTTTTTTATGAATTTTTAGTTTGTTTTTTAAAGGCTGTTCTATCTTTTCTCCCGATTTAGAAATAATAGGTAAAACTAAAGTGTCTCCATTTTCTTTTTTATGAGTTCTTTTTGCTTTAATAGTAGTTTTATCTTTATCAAATAAATAGTTTAGTTTAAATTCTGAATCTACAGATACTATTTCTTTTTCTCTATTAGTTAAGTTTGTGTTGATCCTAAAATCGATTACGCCATCTTCATCTTTAAAATTTACTACTGCTTTTAGATCGTGAATATTTGTGTACCAAACATTATCTACAAATCGTTCGATTCTAGGCGTTATACAAAAATCGACCTCTGGTTGTGGTTGCTGATTATTTGGTTCTACCATTAAATATTCTGCCATGCTTGCTGTAAACAATGGTCCTACTTTTTCATGCCAAAGAACATTTAAAGCCCCTCCTGTTCCTGCTACAGAATATTTTTTCTTCCAAATTTGATCGTAAGAAGACACTGTACTCTTCCAAGGTCCTCTAGCACCTAACCAAACATCTAATTCAGGAAAATGTTTTACGCCATTATGTACACTTCTAGGAATTGGTTTTTCTCTGTTTACAGACTTTGTAGCCTCTATATTATCTAATACGAAAGCTAAATTTTTAGCATGAGAAAATGTATGATGAATACAGGGTTTAATCCCATGAGATTCATAATGCAACCCACCAGCTAAAAGACCATTTACTGTACAACGCTCTAGCAATTCTGTACTTAAAATTGCAGCAGTACCAAAAGCAGGATTTCTATCTGCCATTAATGAAAATGCTGGTTGACAGCCATCTGTAGTTCTACTTCCCCAATACGTCCATTTGTTTTGTCTTGTACCAAAACTGTTGTCCCATGCACCATCTGGCAACATAAATTCTAAATGACCATTCATTGACGCTGTTAGAAGTTCCAATAATTTTTCATCTTTTTTCAAAATAGCATATTGCACCACTCCATTTAATGTTTCTTCTACATTATAACCTATATCTATTGGGTATAAGCCTTTTGCACTTTTATCATTATCTGGTTTATCTTCTCCAAAAATTAATTTATTAGGTTCTGTTAAATAACTTGGAATTAAAGACGCAAACTCTTCACTACGCTTTACATATTTTTCTTCATTAAAATATTCTCCTAAAAAATACAATGCATAAACCGCAGTAAATCTATAATTTACATGACTAAAATGCATATCAAATCTATTGTATACAAATTCAATAGCCTCTTTTAATCTGTCGTCCCACTTTTTTTTATCTTCAGATGATAGTAGATGACCATGATGATGTAATGCTTCTCCTAGGGCTATTGCTCCAAAAACCGTAATACCATTCCAAGATTTTGGATTGATATCGTTTGTCCAACTTCCTTTTGGACCATCTACGTTTACAGACCAATTTAACAAGTTTAAAGCAGCATCTAAGTATTTTTTTTCTCCTGTTGCATCTGCCATATACATAAACGGATATACTGCATCGTTGGCACGACCGTGAACAGTTTGGCAAGCATGACAGTATAATGTCCCATGTGTAATAGGATCGTTCTCATTATTGACCTGATCTCTAATCATAGCATCGCACCAAGTTTTTAAAAGCCGAAAAGATTGTTTTTGAAAAGCATTAAATTCTTCTAAATTTATAGTTTTACTACTACTTAAGTCACAAGAGTGTAAAGGCAAAAAAAGTCCTAAGCTACTTAACGCAGAAAGTTGTAAGAACGAACGTCTTTTCATAAGATTATATTATTTTTTAATGAGGTTTCTAAAATACTTTCCTTTTTTTTTTATTGTATCCTGTTCTATACCGTGAAAAAACAATTATTAAATAATAGAGATTTAACACACCTTAATTTAGGAGAAACTATAAAGGAACAATGCTGCTAAAAAATATATTATTCTGATTTTCAATAAAGTAAACACACCTAACACAGGATTGTACAGGATAGACTGCTTTTTAAGATTACATAGCTTTAAAGAACTTTAATCATAAATTTAAAAAAAATGAAAAAAATCAAATCCCTCAAAATTTTAGTTTTATTCTTATGTCTAACTCTTAGCTATGCTTGTTCTAATGAAGAATTATTTGATGAAGACGATTCTACAAACGAAATTTTAAAAACAAAAGATGCAGATGACTTACTAGCCAGATCTGAAGGTAGAGGCACTTTAGATGATAGGTGTTCTGTTAGAAACGAAGTTAACAGAACTATAGGTAACAAAACCTATAAACGTTACGAAATTGTACCTGGAACATCTACAGATCCAAACAATTCTGTTAGAATAGAAAGATATTACAGGTTAATTAATAAGGTAAGAAACAGAAAAGCTACCTTTCAAGCAACTTATAGGATTAATCGAGTTGATAATTCTCATACGTATATTGCACAATCACATTCTTCAACGCCAGGAAGTACTTTAGGTCCTATATATTTAATAAGAGCAGAACCTAATGGAAGTAATAAATTTAATCTTTATAGAGAAAATATTCTTTTTAATGGAGGTACACAAAGTAATGGAGGTAGAGACTTTAATTTTTTAGGAACAGTTTCTAAAGATGTAGATTTTACCTTAAAAATAGTAACTGGTTATAATTCCTCTACAAAAGCCTTTAATAGAGTTTACATAAATGGAAGTGATAAAGGAGCAAAAACGCATTCTAGAACAGATACAACTATGCGTTTTAGATACGGCGCTTACAGAGCAGAGGCATCAAACGCTACTGTTTTTATTAGAAATGTAAGTTATACTGTAAACGATTAATTTACAGTAAATCAAAAAAAATAAAAGATGCTAAGACCAAAATCTTAGCATCTTTGTTTTATAAATAACTTATTTAATTTATGATAAGCTTTTTAAAAGATACAGTATTACCAGTATTAATTCTAATTATATAAATACCTGATGTAAAGCTTTTATCTGTATTAATTTCTGTTGATGAAGAATTAACCGATTGGTTGT
>CAYPHE010000299.1:0-3310 GCA_964410075.1 uncultured Polaribacter sp. | reverse complement strand
TAATTTTGAAAAAACACCAAAAACACACCAATTTAGTTAGAAGAAATAACGATACTTTTGCTCCTAATGAAGTTACTTTTTTAGGAACTAACTGTGGTACTATTTCAAAACTGGTTAATACCCTTTCCGAAAAACTAAATCAATATAATTTAGCCTATTTTGATGCTTCTCATAGTAAAGAAGTAGTTCCTAATATTCTTTCAGAGTACGTTTTTCATCACGAAGGAAATGTAGCTATTACTTCAACAGGAAGCATAAATAAATTTCAACAAAGATTAGATTTTGCCAACTACAACTTGGTTTTTATTAACGGAAACCACTATAAAGGAGCTAAGCAAATTTTAATTTTAGATGAAGCTAAAGAAGCTTCCGTTTTAAAAAGAATTGAGCAATTAGACGATGTTCAATTTGTTATAAAATTGAAATCTGAAACCAAAGTTTTCCCTTTTTTAGTAGAAAAATATCCAAATATTGTAGAAAAACCTGTTTACGATATTCATGATATTAATGCAATTGCAAGTCATATAAACACCATCATTCAAGATAAAATTGCACCAATAAAAGGTTTGGTTTTAGTAGGTGGAAAAAGTACTAGAATGGGTAGTGATAAAGCTCAATTGAATTATTACGGGAAACCACAAAAAGAAGCAGCAAAAACCCTTTTAGAAAACTGTGACTTAGAAACGTTTTATTCTATCGGTTATTCCGAAAATACTAAAGTAAAAACTGATGAAATTTCAGATAAATTCATCAATTTAGGTCCTTTTGGGGGAATTTGTTCTGCCTTTCAACAAGACCCGAATTCGGCATGGTTAGTAATAGCAACAGATTTACCTTTTGTAGATGAAAAACTAATTGAATTATTATTAGAAAAAAGAAATCCGAGTAAAGCCGCTACCGCTATAAAAGGAAAAAACAAAGATTTTCCGGAACCATTAATTACCATTTACGAACCCAAGGCCTATCCTATTTTATTACAATATTTAGCTCAAGGATATTCTTGTCCTCGTAAAATGTTAATTAATAGCGATGTTGAAATAATTGAAATTGAAGATAATTTGATACGTAACGTAAACACTCCAGAAGAGTTCAAAAAAGCAAAAGAAGAGATAAATAATCTGTAATATTCTAGTAAGTTTTAGCTTAATAAAAACGCTATTTCATAAAAAACAATTTGTGTCAAACCAATTAAGTATTCGCAAAGCAACTCAACAAGATTCTCAACAAATTAGTGAGCTGATTCTTGAAAATATAGAAAGCAATCCAAATAATTATACAGAAGCTCAAAAACAGGCTTGGAAAAAATATAATACCTCAAAAAGAATTACTGAACAGTTAAACGAAAAAGATATTTACTGTGCTTTTTTAAAAGATAAATTGGTTGGAACTATTGCTATTAAAAACAACGAACTTTCAGGATTTTACACCAGTTATTATAGCAGAAATAATGGTATAGGCACTAGTTTATTAACTTATATTCAACAAATCGCAATTAAAAATAATATCAAAAAAATCTATTTGGTAGCAACTCCATCTGCATTAAATTTTTATCAAAAAAGAGGTTTTACACTACTTAATGAAATTACAACTACATTTTACGGAATAGATTATCAAGAGTTTGAAATGCAGAAAAAATTAAACTAATTTCACATATTATTTTAATTTAAATCTGTAACAAAAAGCAATCTCTTGCAACTTATAAAAAAGTTTTTCTACGCAAATAAAAAGTTACCAAGTTTAACTTATAGAATTACAGAATATAATACTTTATAATGCAAAATCCTTTAGAATTTTACACCCAAGAAAAAGCAAAGTTTGTTGCTGAGTCTCAGGTTTTAAAAAAGAAAATAATAAATATTAGTACAATCCGTTTTTTGGTTTTTGCTATTACCTGTTCAGTAATTTTCTTCAATTTTAAAAATACAATTTTAGCAACAGCAGTTGCAGTAGTTGGTTTTTCTATTTTTATTTTTTTAGTCTTAAAGAATAGTAAACTAAAAAGACAACAAAAAATTATCACTAAAAAAACAGCAATCAATTCAACAGAAATTAATGTTTTACAAGGTAATTTTCATAATCTAGAAACTGGTGCAACGTTTACTAATTCTAATCATTTTTATAGTAATGATATTGATTTGTTTGGTATAGGTTCTTTCTTTCAATACACAAATAGAACTGTTACAAAACAAGGTAAAATAGCACTAGCAAAATTGCTTTTAGCAAATCATACAAATGCTATTGAAGCCAAACAAAAAGTGGTACAAGAGTTGGCAAAAAAAATACAATGGCGTCAGCATTTTTCTGCTTTAGCAAGTTTGGTAACAGTTAAAAAACCAATAGAGGAAACATTAAATTGGGTTAAAAATTACAAAGCTGTTTTTAGCTCTAAAAAACATTTATTACCAAAAATATTTTCAATTTTTTCTATACTTTTAATAGCTCTGGTTTCTTTTGGTAGCTTTTCTTTTTCTATACTTCTCATTTGGTTTTTTATTGGCTTGTTACTAAGTGGTTATCACATAAAAAAAACATCATCTATTTATAATAAAACAGATAAAATTAGAGAAACTGTAAAGCAATATCATATTTTATTAAACGAAATTGAAAGAGCTAATTTTTTGGATGAAACATTAAAAAATCAACAAAAAAAGATTACTCTTAACCAAAAAAACGCATCTGTAATTGTTAAAGATTTTTCTAAGATTTTAGATGCTTTTGACCAAAGAAATAATATAATTATTGCAGTTATTGGAAACGGATTGTTTTTATGGGATTTAAAAAATGCTTGTGCCACAGAAAAATGGCTAACTACTTACCAAAATACCATACAAAAATGGTTTGATGTTGTTGCTTTTTTTGATGCTCAAAACAGTTTGGCTAATTTTACTTTTAACAAACCGTATTTTACTTTTCCTAAAATTAATACAACAGAAAATGGCATTGCTGCAGAAAATTTAGGGCACCCATTATTAAATCCATCAAAAAGAATTGACAATGATTTTCATATTAAAAATGATGAATTTCATATTGTAACTGGCGCAAATATGGCTGGAAAAAGTACGTTTCTAAGAACGGTTTCTTTATCTATTGTTATGGCAAATTGTGGTTTACCTGTTTGTGCAAAAAGTTTTAACTATTCGCCAATAAAATTACTAACCAGTATGAGAACCTCAGATTCTTTAACAGATGACGAATCGTACTTTTACTCTGAGTTAAAACGTTTAAAATTTATTGTTGATGAAATAAATACCGATAATTATTTTATCATTTTAGATGAAATTTTAAAAGGAACCAATAGTAAAGACAAAGC
>CAYPHE010000298.1:0-3314 GCA_964410075.1 uncultured Polaribacter sp. | reverse complement strand
TTAAAATAAAACCTCTTTGTTTTCACAAAGAGGTTTGAGTATTTGTGAGATACTGAAACAAGTTCAGTAAGACTGAGCGAATTATTTAATCAACTCGTAACTTCTTTTAATAAAGTTTGTCAATTCTTCACCATGTAGTAGGTTTTGAGATAATTTTGCCAAATCAAACGCTTGAGAAATCAATCCTTTTTGCTTGTCTTCATCAGCATTTAAGATTTCTGAAACCAATGGATTGTTAGTATTCACTACCAAATTATACATATCTGGCATGTTGCCCATTCCCATCATTCCGCCACCACCTGTAGCTTGCATTTCTTTCATTCTACGCATAAATTCTGGCACGGTAATAATAAAGGGTTGCGCGCTAGAATCCATAGCTTCTAACTGAACGGTATAAGCAGAATCATTAATAGCTCCTTCTAAAACAGGCTTTAATTTTTCTTTTTCTTCGTCAGATAATTTAGAAATGGTTGCTTCGTCTTTTTTAATAAGATTGTCTATAAAATCTGAATCAACTCTAGTAAATTTCACCTTTGCATCACCACCTTCTAATTTCTGCATTAAGTGCGAAATAATAGGAGAATCTAGTATTAAGACTTCATATCCTTTTGCAGTCGCATCTTGAATATAACTGTGCTGCGCATCTTTATTAGAAGCATATAAGATTACATGATTACCATCTTTATCGGTTTGATTTTCTTTTGTTTTTTCAATCAACTCATCAAACGTAAAATAGGTATCTGCAACAGTAGGATATAAAGCAAATTTTTTCGCTTTGTCAAAGAATTTATCTTCCGATAACATTCCGTATTCTATAATCACCTTAATATCATTCCATTTCTTTTCAAAATCTTCACGGTCTTTTTTAAATAGAGATGATAATTTGTCAGCTACTTTTTTAGTAATGTAACCCGAAATCTTTTTTACAGCTCCATCTGCTTGTAAATAACTACGAGATACATTTAAAGGAATATCCGGAGAATCGATAACCCCTTTTAACATCTGTAAAAAGTCAGGTACAATTCCTTCAACATTGTCCGTTACAAAAACTTGGTTTTGATACAACTGAATTTTATCTTTTTGCATATCTAAGTTTTGCGTCAACTTAGGGAAGAATAAAATTCCAGTTAAATTAAATGGATAGTCTACATTTAAATGAATGTGAAATAAAGATTCTTCAAATTGCATCGGGTACAATTCTCTGTAGAAGTTTGCATAATCTTCATCTTCTAAATCAGCAGGTTTTTTAGTCCAAGCAGGGTCTGTATTATTAATAATATCGTCTACAGTTATTTGCCTATGCGGCTCTGTAGTTTCTTTACCATCTTTGTCTTTGGTAGTTTTTGGCTCGTGAGTAGGATCGTTTATTTCTTTAGTTCCAAATTTAATGGGTACTTGGTTAAAACGATTGTATTTGGTTAGTAAACCTCTAATTTTTCCTTCTTCTAAAAACTCGGTAGAGTCTTCTGCAATGTGTAAAACAATTTCTGTACCTCTATCCGATTTATCGTGCTCAACCAACGTATATTCAGGAGAACCATCACAAGTCCAATGCGCAGCAGGGGCATCTTTAAAAGATTTTGTAATAATTTCTACCTTATTAGCTACCATAAAAGCAGAATAAAAACCTAAACCAAAATGACCAATTACACCTGTTTCATTTTTATCGTCTTTGTATTTTTCTAAAAATTCTTCAGCACCAGAAAAAGCAATTTGGTTGATGTATTTTTCAACTTCATCCATTGTCATACCCAAACCTTGGTCTTTAATAGTAAGGGTTTTTGCTTTTTCATCAATACTAATCTCAATCTTAGCATCACCTAATTCAGTTTTCGCTTCACCAATAGAAATTAAGTGCTTTAATTTGGTAGTTGCATCGGTTCCGTTAGAAATTAGCTCACGTAAAAAGATTTCGTGATCAGAATACAAGAATTTTTTAATCAGTGGAAAGATATTTTCTACTGATACATTAATGTTTCCTTTACTCATAATTTGTGTGTTTTATTTTTTGTTTTTATGTGTCATTTTGAGCGAAACAAAGTGAAGTCGAAAAATCTAAATTACTAAAACGAGATTTCTCTATTACGCTACTGCTTCAATCGAAATGACAACAACTGATATTTAATTTAACATCTATCAAGTAGTCAAAAAAAATACCAAAGAAGTTGCAATGACAAGATGACAGGAATTAGTTTTACGATTTTAAAATATGTATATTTAGCTAATACATTAAATTCAAATGCTTATGTACAATTCTAAGATAACTGGTTTAGGCTATTTTGTCCCAGAAAATATTGTAACTAACAACGATTTGACGGAGTTTATGGAAACTTCTGATGAATGGATTCAAGAACGAACAGGAATAAAAGAGCGCCGATGGATTGATCCTAAAACAGGAGAAACAACCTCTACAATGGGTGCAAAAGCTGCTGAAATTGCCATTGAAAGAGCGGGTTTAACTAAAGATGATATTGACTTTATTGTTTTTGCGACACTAAGTCCAGATATGTATTTTCCTGGAGGAGGAGTTCGCGTACAAGATTTATTAGATATGCCAACAATTGGAGCTCTAGACGTTCGTAACCAGTGTTCTGGATTTATTTATGCACTATCTGTTGCAGATCAATTTATAAAGACAGGAATGTATAAAAACATTTTAGTTATTGGTTCAGAAAACCATTCTGGTGGTTTAGAAAAAACTACAAGAGGTAGAAATGTTTCTGTAATTTTTGGTGATGGAGCAGGAGCCGCTGTTTTATCTAGAACAACAGATAATGAGAAAGGCATATTATCTTCTCATTTACATTCCGAAGGAAAACACGCCAAAGAATTGGCTTTAGAAGGTCCTTCTACAGGGCGTTGGGTTGATGAAATCATAGCAGAAAATAATCCTGATGATATTTCTTATTATCCATACATGAATGGACAGTTTGTTTTTAAGCACGCTGTTGTTCGTTTTTCTGAAGCGATTGTAGAAGGGTTAGAAGCCAATAATTTACAAAAAGAAGACATAGATATGTTAATTCCTCATCAAGCAAATTTGCGTATTGCACAGTTTATTCAAAAGAAATTTAGTTTAAGTGATGATAAGGTGTTTAACAATATTATGAAATATGGAAATACTACTGCAGCCTCTGTAATTATAGCTTTAACGGAAGCTTGGGAAAAAGGAAAAATTAAAGAAGACGATTTGGTTGTTTTAGCGGCTTTTGGTAGTGGTTTTACTTGGGGTTCTGTGGTTGTGAGATGGTAGGTTTTTGATAAAAAATGAGTTTATTAAAGAGATAAATACTAGAATTTAGATTTGTCATTTC
>CAYPHE010000297.1:0-3319 GCA_964410075.1 uncultured Polaribacter sp. | reverse complement strand
CGAAAGTTTGTGAACCATAAATTTCTGGCTCTCGTTTTCCTAACAAGTTTAAATTGGGACCGTTTATTATTATTAGCTTCATTTTAACAAAAATAGTATTATCATTTTAATCAAAAGCAAATTCTATTGTTTTTTACCTGTTAGTTTTACAACATTTATAAAAGCTGCCATACCTACCTCTAGATCTGCAATAACTTCATACTCTCTTCTGTAGTCATAAAGTTTTACTTTTGTAGTATTTGTTTTTAATTTACCCGCATTTTTAGTAATTATTTTTAATAGATTTTCCTTTTCTTTTAAATCTATATAAATTGTTTTTCTCTTCTTTTGAACCGTATAATTTTTTAAAAGTTGAACCTCATTATTAAATAGAGAAATTTCATCACCATCTTCTTTTCCGTAATCCCAAATTTCTACTTTCAATTTATCTGTATAAACAAAAACAGATACTTTTTCTCCAGAAGCAATTCTTGTTTCACTAAATTTTTTTAAATAAACCTCTACTTTTAAGTCGTTTCTTGTTAGTGAATCAATTTTTTTTATCTTTTCTACTTTATCTAATTTCTTATTTAGTCTCACTAATTTCTTTTCAACAAATCTGGTACTAACTAATTTTAATTTACCCGTTGCGCAAGTATCTTTATCATTATAAATTCCAAAAAAATCTCCTTCCAATAATTTTTTCTTATTATTTTCTTTAAATTTCCCTTTAAAATCTATAAAACAGAATTCTTCTGGTAAAAATGTAGATTTTGTATAAAGTATATCACTTTCTTTAAAAGCTATTTCTTTTGTATTTGAATTATATTTTCCTCTGATATAAGATTTTGTTTCGTTTTCTCCTCCCATATCGGTATATGAATAACCTTCAATTAAATCCCCTCTTTTTGAAAACTCTATTTTAAAAGACATAAAAGTTTCTGCATCTAAAATTAATGCCCCCAAAAGCTCAAAATCGTTAGTTTTTATTTCTTGAGAATTTACATTGATTACTGAAATGATAAAAAGAAAAAAAAGAAACTGTTTATTCATAATATTTTATACATTAGACGACGAAATTATATAAATAAAATTTTATGAAAAAATCACTAACTATTTATTCACTATTATTTGCACTTTTAGGCTTTTCTTTAAACATGAGTGCATCTTTTCCTGTGAAAAAGAAAACTGAAACTGTTGAAGTTATTAAAGAAAATACAGTTGAAAAGAAAGAATTAACCACTTTTACAACGGTAGCTGCTTCTGGAAAAAGCCAGATTGCTGCTGCTATTCTATGTTGGTTTGTCGGAGTTATTGGAGTTCATAGGTTCTATCTTGGGTATGTTTGGCAAGGAGTTGTACAAATTCTTACTCTAGGAGGCTTAGGTATCTGGACATTAATAGATTTTATTCGAATTATAACTGGAAGTCTTGAACCGAAGAACGGAAGATATTCTCAAACTTTCTAATTTTTAGATTAAACTATTTAAAAAAAACCATTCTTAATAAGAATGGTTTTTTGTTTATATTTATTTAGTGAACTGGAAAAATGCCATAAAAGATTTTAAAACTTACCTTACCATAGAAAGGGGGTTATCTAAAAACACTATAGAAAATTATCAGAGAGATATTGAAAAGCTAAATTTATTTTTAGAAAATAACAATATCAATAGTTCTCCTATAACTATTTCTTTTGAAGAGACTCAACAATTTATATACGAAATTGCAAAATTGGTTAGCCCAAGTAGCCAAGCAAGAATAATTTCTGGTTTGCGAAGTTTTTTTGATTATTTGGTTTTTGAGGAATACAGAACCTCAAATCCGACTGATTTAATAGAGGTACCTAAAATTGGCAGAAAACTACCAGACACGCTTTCTTATGAAGAAATTTCTAATATTATAGAGGGTATTGACTTAAGCGCACCACAAGGAGAAAGAAACCGAACTATTTTAGAAACTATTTATAGCTGTGGTTTACGTGTAAGTGAAGTAATTACCTTACGTATTTCTGATCTATTTTTTGAGGAAGGTTTTATTAGGGTTTTAGGAAAAGGAAATAAAGAACGTTACATTCCTATACATGATGAGGCTAAAAAATATATTACTATTTATATTGATGAAATTCGCTCTCATATTCAACCTAAAAAAGGCTTTGAAGATATTTTATTTTTAAATAGAAGAGGAAAAAGTTTAAGTAGGCAGATGGTATTTTTAGTTTTAAAAGAGGCTACTGTAAAAGCTAATATTAAAAAAAATATCAGTCCACATACGTTGCGTCATTCCTTTGCAACGCATCTATTAGAAAATGGCGCAGATTTAAGAGCTATTCAGCAAATGTTAGGGCACGAAAGCATTACCACTACAGAAGTATATTTACACTTAGATAAAACATATTTAAGACAAGAACTAGAAGAGAATCATCCAAGAAATAAAAAAGATTAAAGCCTCTCCTAGCCTTACTAGAGAGAAGGAATTCTAATCTTAACTTTTAAAAATTGGTTTAAATGAAAAATCTTGTTGCAAAATTTACAACAAGATTTTTAATATTTGTTTTCAAGAGTGTTTCTTCCATTTAGAAAGATTAATATAAGTATTTTACTTTGCTACGTTCACTACCCTTGTTTCTCTAATAACAGTAACTTTTACTTGCCCTGGATACGTCATATCATTCTGAATTTTTTGAGAAATATTAAATGACAATTCTGCAGCCTTGGTATCGTTTACTTTACTACTTTCTACCATTACACGTAATTCTCGACCAGCTTGAATAGCATACGCTTTTTGAACCCCCGTAAAACCGAAAGCAATATCTTCCAAATCTTTTAAACGTTGTATATACGAATCTAAAACCTGACGTCTTGCCCCTGGTCTTGCTCCAGAAATTGCATCACAAACCTGTACAATTGGAGATAATAAACTTTTCATTTCTATTTCATCGTGGTGTGCACCAATTGCATTACAAACTTCTGCTTTCTCACCATATTTTTCTGCCCACTGCATACCTAATAGTGCGTGAGGAAGTTCGCTTTCTGTATCTGGCACTTTACCGATATCATGTAATAAACCAGCTCGTTTTGCTAATTTTGCATTTAAGCCCATTTCAGAAGCCATAATTCCACAAAGATTGGCTACTTCACGAGAGTGTTGTAATAAATTTTGTCCGTAAGAAGAACGATACTTCATTCTACCAACGGTTTTAATTAATTCTGGATGCAAACCGTGTATTCCTAAATCAATTACAGTTCGTTTACCAACTTCTATAATTTCTTGAGTAATTTGGTTTTCTGTTTTCTTTACAACTTCTTCAATTCTTGCTGGGTGAATTCTACCGTCTGTTACT
>CAYPHE010000296.1:0-3320 GCA_964410075.1 uncultured Polaribacter sp. | reverse complement strand
TGTGCCTATACCCACATTAATACCATTATTTGTAAATGTATTTTGAGAATACCCTTTTTTTGTCACTAGAAAGAATCCTAAAAAGAATAAAATAAATAAGTAGATTTTCATTATTGAAGATAGTTTGAGTAGCATTGTTTTCATAGCATAGTATGTTATATATTATAATTTTAAAGTTCTAGGATTGTTCATAGCATTTGAGCAATTTATAGTTCGTAAAAATAAAAAAAAAACAAAATGTAACGTTAACTAAATGTTAACAAACAACTCTCAATCAAAAACAAAAGATTTGGCGCTCTATTGTTTTTACAATAAAAAGCATCACAAATATCTTAAATAATCACAGTGCTTAACTTAAACATAGGCAAATACATAGCAATTAAAATAGTTGCTACAATAGCTCCTAAAATTAAAATAATAATTGGCTCTAATGTTGCAGAAATTGTTTTAGAAAAATATTCTATTTCTTCATTGTATTGATTTGTAAGTCTCTGAAAAATAGTTTCATTCTGATTAGTTTCGTCAGCTACTTTTATAAGAGAAACCATTTTTTCATCAAAAAAGTCATGCTTTTTTATAGCTTTATGCAAACTTTCTCCTTTTAAAATATCGTTTTCTATACTATTTAATGCACTTTCTAACGGATAGAAAGTGATCATCTTTTTTGTTAATTGTAAGCTATTCAGTAAAGGAACTTTTGCACTTGTTAACAATGCAATAGCTTGTGTAAATTGAGCAACTTTTATTTTTTTTACGAAAGCTCCAAAAAAAGGAAGTTTTAAAATTATTAGTGATTTCCATTTAAAATACCATGATTTGTTTTTTACAAATTGGATAGTAGTAACAATAGACAAAACAAACACCAATAATACCCACCAATATTCCTGAAAATATAAAGATGTAGCAACAATTTTTTTGGTAATCCATGGTAACTCAACTTTGTTCTGTTTAAAAATATCTGCAAACATTGGCACAACAAACTGTAACATAAATAAAATTGCTAATACTGCTGTACATAAAACCACAATAGGGTAAGAAAGAGCACTCATTACCGTTCTTTTTTGTTCATTTTTACGTTTATAAAAAAACCCAAGTTCTTTAGTTACTGACAATAAAGCTCCTGTTTGCTCTCCTATTTTTAAAGAATGATACTCATAAGCAGAAAATTCTTTTTGGTTTTTAATAGCTTCTGATAAGTTTTTACCTCCTACCAATTCATTTATAATTCTTTTAATTAAATCACTCTCTTTTTTCTTATCTTCTGCGATTAACGATAATCCAGCTTTTAGTGTTAAGCCAGCTTCTAATAAAACATGCAAGTCTAAATAAAATACTTCTTTCTTTTTGTTAGAAAATGAATTACCAAAGGAAACCTCCTTTTTCAACAATGTATTTATGTCAAAAGAAGATGACTTCTTTTCTTTAGACTCTATTTTATCTAGCTGAAATGCCATAAAACTAAATGTATTAATTACTATTCAAATAATATGCTGCATCTTTCTTTTGATATAGAAAGATTTGTTTTGAAGAGAATGATTCGTCAAAATGCAACTCAACAGCATCTATAAAACCACTTGTAACTTTGGCTCCGTCTAAATAAAAACTTTTTTTCCCTATTAAAAGCTCCAATGTATCTTCTTCTCTTATTATTATACCTTTTAAAAACTGATAAACAACGTCATTCTTATTTGATGAAATAATAAGACTTTCTGAATTAGTATTATAAGTAGCAATTCCTCTATTAAAATCTCTTTTTAAAACACTTTCAAAAGTTTGCACAGTTTGTTTTTTTCTATAATTCTTTTGAATTAGAAAAACTTGCTTTCTTACCATATTTAATACAGAAAATCCTAGGGCGATAACTATACTTGAAATTACCAACACCACCAATAACTCAGCTAACGTAAATGCACTAACCCTATTCTTTATCATTCTTTTTGAGTAAAATTCTTTTAGAAACCTCTTTATTAGTTACTCTATTCTTTGCCACAAACTCAACCCAATCAATATCTTTTATTTTTATTTTATTAATCGTAATACTTACATTTTCTCCTAAAGAAAAAAAAGGAATATTTATCTTATCATTTTTATACAAATACATATGTTTTGCTATTAAAAAATCTATTTGATTTTTTTGATTTTTTAAAGAACTCTGCATTATATTATTTAATGTAAAAATTGAAATTGCAAACACAGTCAACAAAATAGTTGTAGCTATTACTACTTCAGTAAGTGAAGAGGATTTTATTTTTTTCGATAAAAACAAAATTAATCTACCCATTTCATAACTGCATTTGAAGATTCGTCAATTTGTAAACCAGCATATTGTTTAGGTAATTCGTTGCTATTGATTGTTCCATTATAAATATGATTCACATAAATACCCCCTGCTTTTTTTACAATAAAACTATGTGTAAAAATACTTCCAGAAATGTTACCCGATAAATTTAAATTTTGATTACAAAAAACTTCTCCAATAATTTTTGCTCCTTCATTTACGACAACTTGTGTATTGTAATTAAATGTTTTGTTTTTAGAATGATAAAATACGACTCCTTTTACAGTAGACTGTTTTCCGACACTTAGCTTGAATTCTGGTGTATTCCTATTTTGATTTAAGAGTTCTATACCATCGTCAATTAATATTAAAGCAGACGGATAAATCAATTTACAATTTTCTTCTATTTTAATTTTTTTTGTCGCTATTATCTGAAAATTTCCCGACACACCATTCTTTAAAATAACTTCTGGAGCAATTAAAATAACATCTTTTAATTTACAACTTGCGTTTACTGTTATAGAACTCTTTGATGCAATAACAATATTACCTGTTAAAGAGGTATTGTATAAATTTATAGAGGAGTTACTCTCAAATAAAAGGGTTTTATCAAGAAATGATTGATACAACTCTATATTCTCTTTCAATTCAAAAGAAATGTAATTTATCAAACGCTCGTAGCTTTTTGAAAAATCTAATAAAAAATCTAGATTCTTTATTTTAGGTAATTCATTATTGCTAGAGTTCTGAAGCCCGTCAATTAATTTATTCCCATAGAAGGATTCTCCTGCAATATTTCCTGATTTCACCCCCTGTTTAGGTAAAGCTACATCACCAACAATTTTTGTATTTCCTACTAAAACTAAAGATTGGTTGTTATCTTTTAAATACAACGCTTTTCTATCTGGATTTTGAAAACCTAGTAAAGCTATTTTCTGAAATTGTTCATTTTTTACACTAGCGGTAGCAATTCCTATATCAAAAATGCCCCAATGTTTCTTTACAAAAGTATTTGTTGCTAATTCATTGTCAGAAAAATCAA
>CAYPHE010000295.1:0-3322 GCA_964410075.1 uncultured Polaribacter sp. | reverse complement strand
GGTATAATTAATAGAACAAAGGTGTACTAAAGTTAAGGTGGTATACCAAACCAAATTGAATATTCATTAACCAGTCTTTATTTTGATTTTCTGCAACATTTGCATTTAAGCCATCTATATTATCAGAAAAGAAATATTGGTAGCCAAATTGTGTAACAACATCTATTTTGGGAGCTATTTTTATTCGTGTTCCAATAGAAGCAGTTAATGAAATAGATTGACTAGATCCTAGATGCAAATCTTCATCCCCAGACCATTTTTTTGGTAACAAATTTCTGTCTTTTTGCCAATCGCCCAGTTCGCTACTTAGACCAGTATTGTAAAATGAATAACGAACACCAAAAGTAACAAAGGGGTTAAATAGCATGTAGGAATAAGGATAAACGAATTCTTCTAACGGATGTAAAAAATATTCAATATTGGTTCCTACGTTTAAAACACGTAAAGAACCCTTCATGGCTCGGAGCCGTTCTGCAAGATCAGATTTTCCATTTGCCCATTTACCATGGTGTTCTAGCTGAGCACTACTAATGTAATGGATCTCACTTTTTACCATAAGATGGTTCCGTAATATATTATTAGGATCCCACCGTAGGGTTCTATTAAAAAAATGTAAATAATGAGCAACAGCAAAAGACGTACTATTGTTGTTAAACTGACTGGAGAAGTCTCCTCTTTCTCCGTAATCGCTTTGTAAACTAGTAGATCCAACAAATACTCCCAAATCGTGGGTATAGTGTTGAGCCTTAAATTCTAGAATAAAAGCAATCATACAAATGATAATTGCGTTAGGGGTTTTCAAGATTTAGGGGTCTTAAAGTAAAACCCAAATGTAGTGAAAAATAATAATAAATAAAAAAATAAACTATTTTTCTATTGTAAATGTCTCGTTTAGATAATAATTAGCTCTTAATTCTAAAACAGTATTAAAGTAAATTATTTTTTCTGGTTGAATTTTTTCAAGATAATTACCAGTATCCCATTTGTTATTTTTATTGGAATCAATAATTGCTCTAATTCTATATTTTTTTGGTTCTAACAAGTCAAAAACCACTTCTTTAGATTCCTTAATAAAAAGACGTTCTATAATATTATTTATATTGCTATCGTCAATCAGTTCAATAATAATATTTTCTAAAGTTTTGTTATTAATATTTAAAGTAATTCTCCCGTATTCTTCAATATCCTTAGTGCTAAATTTATAATTTAAAGTGTCGTTTTTAATATTATAAATGTCTTCTACAGATTCTGGTAAAAATGTTAAATTGTATTTCTGATTCGGTTTTTTATTAAAAAGGACACCAAATTTATTTTCTTTTTTAGATAAAGATGTTTTAAAAGATACGGCTAAAGTGTCTTTATCAAACAGACTAATTTTAGTAGTATCTATAGCTATAATAGGATTGTTTGTAGTTATAAAAAAAGTATCTCTCAAATGTAGTGTACCATTAACTTTACTTGATAATGTTAACGAATCTAACTTCTCTTTTCTAAAACGAACCGTTGTGGTATCTAAAATACCATCATTTTCAATAATAAAATTAAGTGAATCTGCTTCAATTGGTGTAAACCAATAATTTAAGGTGTCTTTGTCTTTTTCAAATTTTGCGATGCTTTTAAAACCTTCTGGTACATTAGATAACAATTGCACATTAAAATTTACATTTTCTCCTTCAAACCCAAATTGAATTTTACCTCTAGATACTTCTTTACCACGTTTAAAACGATAAGGTTGTTTTTCTTTAAAAATAACAATCGGTTTTTCTATAATACTGTCTTTTGGTAGTGAAATTGTATCTTGTAAAAAGCCAATTTTTTCTGTGTCTGGGCTAAAAATAAAATCACTTATTTCTTCTTTTAGGGCAAACATTTTGTATTTACCTTCTTTTAAATTAGAAAAATTAAATAGTGTAGAATCTATTGTTCTAGAAACGTAGTAAGGTTTTTGTTTGTAAATAATTGAGTCATTATAAGTACTATCTAATTTATATAATAATAAGCTTATTTTTTTGGGAGTCTTTTCTAAAAAAGCATCTTTTACAGATCCAGAAGTTGTTAAAGAATCAATATAGTTTCCAGTAGAAAAAATATATTTAAAACCTTCTAAAACATTGCCTTCTGAATTGTCGGTAACCGCATCACCAAAATTAAAAATATAAGTAGTATTGGGTTTTAAGGTATCTAAAATTTCTAATTTTAATTTTTTAGTTGCAGAATTTTGAGGAACAATAGAAAGTGGAACATCTAAAGGAGGAGAAACAATTAATTGTTTATTCAACTCTTTCAGCTGTATGTATTCACTAAAGGTTAATTTTACTACATTTTTATTAAAATTTGTGGTTTTGTAAGGAGGTGTGGAGGTAACAAATACAGGAGGGTCTTCATCTTTTGGTCCACCTTCTGGGCTTCCGGTTTTAGCACAAAAAACAAAAGAACAACTAATAATTAAAAAAGAGAATATCTTAAAAAAGAAATGTTTCACTACCTAATATTTTTTACAAAGTAACAACTAATTTTTTATTTATAAATGATAAAAATTATTCGGTATACGCTATTGTTACAATACTTATTTTACACTTTTCTGCTTTTAGAATTTGTTTTGCACAAGCCTCTAAAGTAGCACCTGTTGTTATAACGTCGTCAATTAATAAAACGTGTTTGTTGTTAAAGAAAGAAACGTCGTTTACATTAAATTTTGTTTCCAAATCTGTAAATCTATCAAATCTGTTTTTAAAAGTTTGCGTTTTAGAAGCGGTTACTTTTTTTAGTTTGTCTTCTATAAAAGGAGTATTCAAATGATAACTTAGCTGTTCTCCAAATTTAGTCAATTGATTGTAACCTCTTTCTTTTAAACGCTTTTTATCTACAGAAACGGGAATGATACAGTCTATGCTTTTAAAATCATTATTGTTTTTAAGTTGTTCGCCAATCCAATTTCCAAAAAACAATCCAATTTCTTGATCGCCTTTATATTTTAAATGATGTATTAATTTCTTGGTAATACCTTTCTTTCTAAAATATAACAAAGCGTAAGTGTTTTCAACAGGAACTCTTCCGTAAAAAATTTTAGAGACTTTATTTTCTTTAACATTAGTAAACTTAGTTAAAGGCAAATCATGCCTACAAAAGGTACATAATATGTTTTCGTTTTGTAGTAAACTGTTTTTACAGTTAACACAAAGTTTTGGGTAGAAAATTTCAATTAAATTTAATACAAAAGACTTGATAAGCAATTTTTTTATAAAAATACGAATTAAAAAATGTTCATCAAACAAACTGAATAGAAGTAGATTATTATTGCAAAAAATAATCAATACTGTAT
>CAYPHE010000294.1:0-3341 GCA_964410075.1 uncultured Polaribacter sp. | reverse complement strand
TCTTCAGAAATATCCCAAATTCCTTCTAAAGGATAAACTGTATAATCGTAATAGTTACCTAAAACAGGATTCTTTTTTAAACCCATTTTTACAGTATAAGATAAGGCGTATAAAGCACCAATATATTCTGAAAATTCTGGACTGTTTGGATTTCCTTGTCCAGAAATAGTAAAGAAATTAAATTCGGGAACTGTTATAATTTCTGGTTTTTGTTTAGCAATGTAGAATGCTTTTTCCTTTTTTCTCCATTCGTACTTCATTAAATTTTTTTTTTACTTATTAAAGAATAGGAATACATAAATCCACAATAAATTTATTCTCGGGGTGATCTTCTGCATTGTTATAGTAAACTTCAAATGGGGCAATATCCGATTTTTGATATCCTTTTTCCATCATAAAGGCAAAATTAGCTTCCCAAGCTTGTTGGAATTCAGAAGGAGAAATTTCCATATGAGAAACAATACATCTATTAGGTGTAAAGGTTCTCAATTGTACTTCTCCATTAACTTGTATAGGTTCATTTAAAATAATACAAGCACTCATTCTAATGTTATTGGGTTCAGTAATTTTTGGACTGTCATGATAAATCGTTAACATTCTTGTTTTTTCACTCATTAATCCTTTTCCAGCAGACCATTTTACAAGTTCATTAAAGGTTAACCCAATTTCGTCCATTTTTCCTTTATGAGAAAGGTATGCCAAGTTAAGTGTTTCAATAGTTTTAATTGTTGTTTTTGTGTTCATTTGTAACCAATTTAAAGCGTTATTTATATTACAAATGTATTGTTCAAAAACAGTAGTTATTGTTCCATTCTTGCTTTCTGTTTTGCTAATCTTGCTAAATTTATCAGGGCTTTGGTTTTTAAATTGTGTAGGAGAAATGCCGTAAAATTTCTTAAACGCTTTCGAAAAAGAAGAAATATCTGAAAAACCAACTTCTTCTGCAATAACGGTTATTTGTTTTTCTTTTTTATGTAATAAATAAGAAGCTGCTTTTTCTATTCTTTTTCTTACAATAAAAGCATTAAAGGTTTCTTTAGTAACCAAAGAGAATAAACGATGAAAATGAAAAGGGGAGAAGTGAGCTTGTTTAGATACATCATTTAGTAATAATTTTTTATCTAAATTTTCTTCAATATATAAAACAGCGTTGTAAATTCTTACAACTATTTCGTTTGGTAAAGAATCAGTTTTAGTCAATTGCGTTTATTTCTGTAATGTATAAAATAGTATTCCGCTTGCAAAATATAACATAATATCTATATAGTCTTTGGTATATCTTGCTAAATAATTGGGTAGAATAAATTCGAAAATAACAGAATACAATACACATAAATACAAAATATAGAAGAGTGGAATAGTAAGGTTTGTCTGTTTTCTTGTAAACTTTAAAAGTTGCAAACAAATAAATAATATGATAGGAATAATAAAAAAGTCGTTTGCATAAAAGTTAATAAAATTAGGAAGTTTAACTTTAAAAAACTGAAGAAAGTAAATTGTTGCCCCAGAAATTAGGGAAATTAAAAAGTAATAAAAAAGCTTTTTGTTTTGAAACATCTTATCCAGCGGCAACCATTGCAATAAACCAAGCCAACCCCGCACCAATTAAACTTATTACCATTATTATAGAATATAAAATCCAACCTATAATTTTATATAAGACAAAAGGATGCTTTTTTAAACGTTCTGCTAAACCGGGATTTTCTTTTTCATAAACCACTTTTTTAATTTCGTCCTGCTTTATTTTATTTACTTTTTCATTTTTTTTAATGTCTTCAGATAGCAAGTAATTACAGTTTTTACAATAGTCTCTATTGGTATTAAAAACCCCACAGTTTGGGCATTTTATAATTTTTGTTGACATAATTTATTACTTACGTAATCTTGATTTATATGGTCGAATGATTAATCTTGATTCTCTATCAAAACGAACATAGTTATAAACCCAATT
The DNA here is from genome assembly GCA_964410075.1 of uncultured Polaribacter sp. Taxonomy (GTDB): domain Bacteria; phylum Bacteroidota; class Bacteroidia; order Flavobacteriales; family Flavobacteriaceae; genus Polaribacter. The sequence goes on along the minus strand of CAYPHE010000294.1, from coordinate 1,390 downwards.
TAAAAAAACAACAGCTTTATTTCTAAAACCGATTAAAGAAAACAAATGAACAAACATCCAAACAATCCAAGCAAAAACTCCTTGAAATTTCCACCTAGGTAAATCAACAACAGCTTTATTTCTTCCAATAGTAGCCATAGCTCCTAAATCTTTGTATACAAATGGTTCTAATTCTTTTTCATTTATTTTTAGAATAACATTTTTAGAAACCTGTTTTCCTTGTTGAATAGCAGGTTGTGCCATCATAGGGTGCCCTTTAGGGTATTTTTTTGTTGACATAGCGGCAACATCACCAATGGCATAAATATTAAGGTATCCATTTACTTGATTAAACTCATTTACTTTAAAACGTTCTGCTCTTTCAATAATACATTCTTCATTAAGACCATTAACTGTATCTCCCTTTACTCCTGCAGCCCAAATTACGGTACTTGCATTAAAACTATGTGCAGCTTGTGTAGTAACTAAATTACCATCGTAATTTTTAACTCTTACATTTGTCCAAACATTTACCCCTAATTTTGTTAAAAATTCTTCTGCTTTTTCAGAGGCTTCGTCGCTCATTCCTTTTAACAAACAACCCGAACTTTGTATTAAATTAATTTGCATTTTGCGAATATCTAAATCTGGATAATCTTTAGGTAAAATCCCTTTTTTCATTTCAGCAAGAGCCCCAGCTAGTTCAACACCAGTTGGTCCACCACCTACAATAACAAAATTCATTAATGCGTTTCGTTTTTCGTAATCGTCTGTAAGTAATGCTTCTTCAAAATTTTCCAAAACCAAGCTACGAATATTTAAAGCCTGAGGGACGGATTTCATTTCCATAGCAAACTTTTTTATGTTAGTATTACCAAAAAAGTTTGTTGTAGAACCTGTAGCTATAATTAATTGGTCAAAATTTAGATCTCCAATAGTGGTAGTAATTAAGTTCTTTTCTGGGCTAATGTGAGTTACTTCTGCAAGTCTAAAATAAAAATTATCAATATCATTAAAACGTTTACGAAGCGGAAAAGCAATTGAGTCTGGCTCTAACCCACCTGTAGCCACTTGATATAAAAGAGGTTGAAAAGTATGGTAATTGTGCTTGTCGATTAAAATAACTTGAACTTTTTCATTTTCAAAACCTTTTGCCGCAGCTAAACCTGCAAATCCGCCACCAATTATTACGATTCTTGGGAGATTTGTTTGTGGTATATTCATTAGATATGTAAATTTTATTCAAATTTAAGGAAAAGAATTAGTGTAAATTATAACTATTAATGTGAAACTTATTTCATTTAATTATATATGCATTTCATAATAATTTTTTCTAAAAAAAAATCCCGCTTTTTAGCGGGATTAATTCAATCATGTAGTTTGAAATGTTACTTTACTTCTTCGAAGTCTA
>CAYPHE010000293.1:0-3346 GCA_964410075.1 uncultured Polaribacter sp. | reverse complement strand
GTTAACGGCGGGATATAGTGTTTTTGACTTAATTGCCCATTAATTTTTGCTATAAAGACCAGAGAAAATAAGACTAATAATAATTTAGGTTTCAATATTTAGTAATTGTTTTATTATTTGCTAAAAGTAGGAAGAAATTAGATAGAATTCCCTCTACTTATTATAATTTTAGACCTCAAAAAAGTTAAAAAGTTTAGAAAAATACTTTTGTCAAACAAATTTTATTGTTTTAATCTAAAACTTTTGTCGAAATTGCCTTGGTAAACTTTTAAAATGAACATAGAAAAAAAAATAAAAGTAGTATCTACTAAAGTTATTTCTAATTTTTGGGCAACATTAGAACAGGTTAATTTCAATTTTACATTTAAAAATGGGAGAACAGCAAACTTAACTCATGAAGTTTATGGTAAAAGCGACGGTGTTGCAATTTTATTATTTAATAAAGCAACAAAAACCGTAATCCTAACAAAACAGTTTCGTATTCCTATGTATGTTGCGGGTGTAAATGATGGTTTTTCTTATGAAGTTTGTGGAGGAACTATAGATAAAAATGAAACTCCAGAACAAAGTGTGCTAAGAGAAACCAAAGAAGAAATAGGTTATGAAGTATTAAACTTACAAGAAGTTACTACACTTTTTTTGTCTCCAGGATTGGTTAAAGAACAAGTCTTTTTATTTATTGGAGAATATAATTCAGACAGCAAAGTTGAAAAAGGAGGAGGTTTAGATGAAGAAAATGAAGAAATAGAGACTTTAGAAGTAACCATAGATGAAGCATTTGCTATGATAAAAAGAAAAGTTATTGTAGATGCAAGAACCATGTTATTATTGCAACATATTCGTTTACAGTTCGATTGTTGATTTATTTAATATTCCCTGGATTTATTTTCCTTGGTAAATAAAATTTTATTTTGTAAATTTGTATCATAATTTAAAATGATATAAAATGAAAGCTATAAAAATAATATACTACATTGCTACGGGATTACTAACTTTATTAATGCTTTTTTCAGCAGGAATGTATTTTTTTAATCATGAAGAAGTAGCAAAACTATTTACAAGCTTTGGGTACCCAACTTATATAATTTACCCTTACGGTATTCTTAAAATCTCTGGAATTATAGTGTTATGGTTTGTAAACAATAAAGTGCTTAAAGAATGGGCTTATGCAGGTTTTTTCTTTGCTTTTGTGTTGGCTTTTTTTGCACATATAATGATTAGTGATGGTGAACAAGGTGGAGCAGTAGTAGCTATGGTTTTATTACTTACATCATATTTTACAAATAAAAAATTAAAGTAAAAAGATGAAAAAAATATTAGCTTTTGCAGCAACAACAAGTTCTCAGTCAATAAACAAAAAGTTGGCAAATTATGCCGCACAGCAACTACAAAAATCTAGTTACGAATTAATTGATTTGAATGACTTTGAAATGCCGATGTATAGTATTGATGAAGAATTAAAAAATGGTTTTTCTGAAAATACAATAAAGTTTTCTAACTTGTTTGAAGAATACGATGGCTTTATAATTTCATTGGCAGAACACAATGGTTATTTTACAGCAGCTTTTAAGAATATGTTTGACTGGGCTAGTAGAGTTAATATTAAGTTATTTAGAGACAAACCTATTTTACTTACTGCTACCTCACCAGGAAAAAGAGGAGGACTTACAGTTTTAGAACATGCAAGTTTAAGTTTTCCAAGATTTGGTGCTAAAGAACTTGTTGCTTTTTCTTTACCAAGTTTTGGCGCTAATTTTGAAAACGGAAAAATAGTTAATGAAACATTACTAAATGATTTACAAGTTAAAGTTAAAGAATTTGAAAATTTAATATAAAAATGGGTGACATCTCTAAAGACATAAAATCTAGTTTTAAAAGCAATAAGGTAAAAGCATTAATCAATATTAAATATACTTCTAATTGGTTAAGCAGTAAAGAAAACGATTTTTTTAAACCTTACGGAATATCACCACAACAATACAATATTTTAAGAATACTACGTGGTGCAAAAGAAAGAGTAAAAGTGCAAATTGTAAAAGATAGAATGATAGAAAGAGCGCCGAATGCTACGCGTTTAATGGATAAGTTATGTGATAAGAGCTTAATTGAAAGAGAGCGTTGTGACCACGACAGGAGAGTAGTGTATGTTAAAATTAAAAATGAAGGTTTAGAATTATTAAAAACAATTGATGAAAATAAAAACTTGTCATTTTTAGAGAATTTAACTGAAGAAGAAGCTACTATACTTAGTAACTTATTAGATAAAATAAGGTAAAAAAAATTACAAAAATATTTTCCTTGGAAAATAAGTGAAATAAAAATAATATGAAAACACAAAAAAATATACAGCATGTAGTTTCAAGTCCTTTTGTAAATATGGGACCCATACAATTAAGACAACCTTTACCAAATAGCGAGTTAGAAAATGTAGATCCATTTTTATTATTACACCATTATGGCCCTTATGCAATAAGTGTATTTAACAATCCTTTTGATTTAGGTCCTCATCCGCACAGAGGTTTTGAACCCATAACTTTATTGTTTAAAGGGGAGCAATTCCATAGAGATTCATTAGGAAATGAAATGGTCGTAAAAGCAGGAGGAGTTCAGTGGACAACAGCGGGTAGAGGAATTGTTCATGCAGAAAAACCAACAAAGGCTTTTGTTGAAAAAGGTGGAGATTTAGAAGGAATTCAACTTTGGCTAAACTTACCAGCTTCTAAAAAAATGATTACACCTAATTATCAACATTTAGAAAACGAACAAATTCCAAAAGTTTTTTCTGATGATAAAAAAGTGCAATTAAATATTATTGCAGGAGAGCAGCAAGAGGTAAAAGGTAAAATAGTAACCCAAACTCCTGTAAATGTATTTACTGCAAATGCAGATGAAAATGGAAGTTTTCAAATTGAAATTCCAGAAGGTCAACAGTCTTTAGTCTATTTGCTAGATGGAGAAGTTGAGGTAAACAATACGATTTTACAAAAAGGGAAAAACCAAATGGTAATTTTTTCATTAGAAGGCAACACTATAGAATTTACAGCAAAAACAAAAAGTACTTTGTTAATTCTTTCAGGAGAGCCGTTTCACGAAAAAATTACTCAATATGGCCCTTATGTTATGAATACGCAAACTGAAATTTTAGAAGCAATGCGCGATTATCAGCAAGGTAAAATGGGGTATTTGTATTAAGTTAAAAATTAAAAGTTAAAAGTGGAAAATAGAAAGGTATAAGAAAATGTATTGCTTCTTAGCCTCTTAACGAGAAACAAAAGCTAGAAATCAGATTTAGAAAAAGTTTTAGCGTCTTAGCTTCTTGGCGAGAAACAGATATTAGAAATCAGAT
>CAYPHE010000292.1:0-3349 GCA_964410075.1 uncultured Polaribacter sp. | reverse complement strand
AAAGAAACATGAAAAACAAATATGGTATGGTTACCATGTGTGTTGGAACTGGGCAAGGAGCTGCAGGAGTTTTTGAATTTCTAAACTAATAAAGCCCCTCCTAACCTCCCAAAAGGGAGGAAAATTGTAGACAAAAGAACAATCAGAATGATTAAAAAAATAAATGTGTAATTTAAAATCCTACTAACCCTTGGTAGGTTTCCCCAGAGGGGACAGGGGGCTGATATGGAAACAAAAGAGAAGGAATTATTAAGAGGTGGACAGTTTTTAGTAAAAGAAACGAATTGTGAAGATGTTTTTACTCCAGAAGATTTTTCTGAAGAACAAAACATGATGAAAGAAGCTGTAATGGAATTTAATGACCGAGAAATTATTCCTCATAAAGCACGTTTTGAAGCAAAAGATTATGCTTTAACTGAAGAAGTGATGCGTAAAGCTGGAGAGTTAGGATTTTTAGGTGTTGCTGTTCCTGAAGAATATGGAGGCTTAGGAATGAGTTTTGTTTCTACAATGTTAACTTGCGACTATATTTCTAGTGGAACAGGTTCTTTTAGTACTGCTTTTGGCGCACATACTGGTATTGGAACTATGCCAATAACATTGTACGGCACAGAAGAACAAAAACAAAAATACGTTCCTAAATTAGCTACTGGAGAATGGTTTGGAGCGTATTGCTTAACAGAACCTGGTGCTGGTTCTGATGCAAATTCTGGAAAAACTACTGCAGAACTTTCTGAAGACGGAAAATCATATAAAATTAACGGTCAAAAAATGTGGATTTCCAACGCAGGTTTTTGTAACGTAATGATTGTTTTTGCTAGAATTGAAGATGATAAAAATATTACTGGTTTTATTGTTGAATATGATGCTGAAAATCCTAACGGAATTACATTAGGTGAAGAAGAACACAAATTAGGTATTAAAGCTTCTTCTACGAGGCAAGTATTTTTTAATGATACTTTAGTGCCTATAGAAAATATGCTTGCAAATCGTGGTGAAGGCTTTAAAATTGCTATGAATGCGTTAAATGTTGGTCGAATTAAATTGGCAGCTGCTTGTTTAGATTCTCAAAGAAGAATTATTACTTATGCCGTAGATTATGCAAACGAGCGCAAACAGTTTAAAACAAGAATTTCAGATTTTGGCGCTATTAAAATAAAAATAGCAGAAATGGCTACTAACGCTTATGCAGGAGAATCTGCAAGCTATAGAGCTGCTAAAAATATTGAAGACAGAATTGCTTTACGAATTGAAGCTGGCAATACGCACCAAGAAGCAGAATTAAAAGGTGTTGAAGAGTATGCGATTGAATGTTCTATTTTAAAAGTGGCAGTTTCTGAAGATGTCCAAAATTGTGCAGATGAAGGCATTCAAATTTTTGGGGGAATGGGATTTTCTGAGGAAACACCTATGGAATCTGCTTGGAGAGATGCAAGAATTGCACGTATTTACGAAGGTACAAATGAAATAAACAGAATGCTTTCTGTTGGTATGTTAGTAAAAAAGGCCATGAAAGGTCACGTAGATTTATTGAATCCTGCAATGAAAGTTCAAGAAGATTTAATGGGAATTCCTTCTTTCGAAACTCCAGACTATTCTGAATTATTTTCAGAAGAAAAAGAAATGATCGCTAAACTAAAAAAGGTATTTCTAATGGTGGCTGGGGCTGCTGTTCAAAAATACGGAACAGAGCTAGAGCAACATCAACAATTATTAATTGCAGCCTCAGACATTTTAATTGAAATATACATGGCTGAATCTGCAATTTTAAGAACAGAAAAAAACGCGAAAAAATTTGGTAAAGAAGCGCAATCTGTTCAAATAGCAATGTCTAAATTATACTTGTACAATGCAGTAGGTATTGTAGAAAAAAAGGGTAAAGAAAGTATCATTTCTTTTGCCGAAGGCGATGAACAACGTATGATGCTTATGGGCTTAAAACGTTTTACGAAATATGTTAATTATCCTGATATTGTTGACTTAAGAAATGAGATTGCAGAAAAGGTAAAATCTGAAAATAAATATTGTTTTTAAAAATAAAAATTAGTTAATTGGACTTTAATTAATTTTAAAAAAAATAATCTCCTGCCTTAGTAGTTTTAGGTTTTAGATTATTATTTAGTTGTTTGTTTAAAAAGACCATCTTAAATGATGGTCTTTTTTGTTTACATTCCATATAAAATAAGTATTTTTATTTTTATGAATAATTCAATTCCATTACTTTTTAAACCTACTGAAAATAAAACTATTGTTTGGTTAGCACATAAAAACGAATATGTGGTTTTAGAAAATCAAACAGCTTCTATTTTAAAGGAATTAGAAACAAACAAATCTATTGAAGCCATTGCTAAAGAAGTTGCTGTAGAATTAAATATTTCTCTAGAAGAAACGTTGCCTTTTATTGAAAACTTAAAGAATGATTTACTAAAAAACACTGTAAATAAAGAGACTGAAAAAGAATATATAACCTCTGAATTTCCAGTAAATTTCAATTTTATAAAATATTACAAGGTAAATAATTTAGTTTTTAAAGTTGAGTTTGATAATGAGTTAGAACTTTCTTACGTGCACCCAAAATTTGCACACCTATTAATTGAAAAGCCTAAAGACATTGACCATACTTTTTCTGTTTTTACGAAAGATTCACATATTTTTTTATATGTAAATAGTCAGTTTATTGGTTCTTGGAATAAACAAGAAATACATTTTTTTCAAGGAAAATTTTCAATGGAATTGATTCAGAAAATTCATAATAAAAATGAGGATGAATGGCTTGGCGTGTTTCATGCTTCTGCAGTTAGTAACGGAGAAAAAGCAATTCTTTTTTTAGGAGATTCTGGTAATGGAAAAAGCACTTCTTTATCTTTATTACAAGCCAATGGCTTTACATGTCTAGCTGATGATTTTGTTCCTGTAGATGCAAACACACAATATGTTTATAGTTTTCCGGCAGCAATCTCTATTAAAAAGACAAGTCTACCTGTTTTATTACCTTTTTATCCAGAATTGGAGAATTCGGCAGAATACCATTTTACCAGACTAAATAAAATTGTTCGTTATTTAAAGCCAAACAACAACAATTTTTATAGTCATTTGCCTTGTAAAGAACTTGTTTTTATTAAGTATGAAAAAGATAGTGATATTGTTTGCAAAACTATTTCAAGTCTAGATGCGTTTTCACAATTAGTTCCAGATTCATGGTTATCTCCTAAAGAAGAAAATGCCTCATTTTTCTTAGATTGGTTTAGCTCCTTAAAATGCTATCAAATTAAATACTCTAACAATGATAAAATGCTAGCTACTATTTCTAAAATTTTCAATAATGAATTATAAAGAGACCTTATTCTTT
>CAYPHE010000291.1:0-3350 GCA_964410075.1 uncultured Polaribacter sp. | reverse complement strand
TCAAAAGTCTCAGGCTCAAAGTCCGGAGGCACCAGGAACAGGTTTTTAAATCTACAGGAGTATCAATAGAAAAAACACCAACTCATATTATGAGTTGGTGTTTTTTTTAATTTAAATTTACACCTTTTTATTATAAACAATAATATGAGAGTAGCATTTACTTTATTTTTTTTAATAGTAATACAAATACTTAAAGCTCAAGTAACATTGCAAACTGAGGTTAAAATCTCGGATATCGGTTTGCACTTTAATGGGTCTAAGGAAACTATAGCTAATGCAAATACAGACCCTAACCAACCTTACGACTATTTTTTTGGAAATAAAATATCTGCTCATGGAGATTGTATAACTTCGTATGGAGATTATATTTTTATGACATGGTATAAAGGTGGAAAATCAGAAAGAAACGTAATGTTATCTCGTTACAATACTATTACAAACACTATAAGTACAATAGAGTTTCCTCACAAGCATACAGGTTATTTAAACCAATGGTGGATTGGAGAATCTCATAATACAATAGCAATATCTGTAAGTCCTAAAAATGGAACAATTCATTTATTGTACGATATGCATGCTTATGGAACGAATAGGCCTTCAGATGGAAGTTTAAGTAACGATTATTTTAGATACTCTTATTCTGTTAGTAATGCGGCAACTTTATCAGATGCACAATTTACTTTAGATAAATTTATTACAAATGCCAATGGTGGGTATAAACACCTTAGTTTAAATGGAGGAGAGGATTACAGTAACTTTTCTGGTTTAACCTACCCGCAATTCTTTAAAAACGATGCAGGAGATTTATTTCTTTACCTAAGAGAAGGAGGAAATAACAATGGAGCCTATAAATTTTCAAAATACGATGCTACTACTTCAAGTTGGTCTAGTTTTACAAATTTTAATATTCTAAATGCAAAAAATCAACCTCAAATTAATTATAACTGGGGTTTGTATGGTAACATGAAATACCTAAATGGAAAAATTAGAATAGGTTTTCAAAGAAGGGCTAATATTACTGATAAATATTTATATCAGAATGGTGTATATTATGCTTATTCAGACAATCAAGATGGAACATCTAACTGGAAAAATGATGCTGGAACAGCAATTACATTGCCATTAGTAGATCCAGATCAAGTAAAAATTATGGAGCCCGGAGATTTTGTGTCTACAACCCAAATAGATCAAGTATCTATTGTATCAGATTTTGATTGGACAGTAACAGACAATGGAGATGTGCATTTTATTAGTAAAGTAAGAGATACAGAAAATAACGTAACTAAAAAATTGCATACATACAGGCCTTCAGGTTCGTCAACTTTTATTACTAGTGATAATTTTGCAGGTGGAGAAGCTATCTATACTGCAGGAGGTGATGTATATGTTATTGGTTTATCATCAGGTAAAGTTTTTGTAGATAAAACTGCAGGAGGAACTAATAATTTTTCTAGAGTTTATAACCAAACTTCTGGTAGGTCTTTTCGCCACGGTCAAGTTCATGTAAATAACGGTAAAGCTTATTATTACTTATTGGAAAATAATAGCAGTGGTGGTAGTTCTCAGCCATTGTACTTACAAATTATAGATTTAGACATTCCAACAATGTCATCAGCACAAACAACAACTGCAACTAAAGATGGAGATTGGAATGATGCAACAGTTTGGGATAACGGAGTACCCCAGACAGGCTATAATGTGGTTATACCAACTCAAATGGAAGTCACAATGCAATCAGGAACAGTAGCTAGTATAAATTCATTAAATATTGGGGGCACAAATGCAAGATTAAGACAAAAAACAAATACAGCCTTAACTGTTGTTGGAGATTTAACTATAGAAAGATCTCAAGATGGATATTTTTTTGATGCTGGAGATGATGAAACAGGAACTCTAATAGTTCAAGGAGCTCTTACTAATGATAGAAGAATGAGAGTTACAAAAGCACTACCTGATGATAATCAGTGGCATTTGTTTTCATTTGGTTTTAGAGCATCAAGATTAAGAGAAATTTTTAATGGAGGAGGTACTACGCCAAATAATAATTTTGCTACAAATAGTAGTAATACATATGCTTTTTCTTATTACGATGGAAGTAAGGCGGCTGGTTCAAAATATATATACCCTTACAATACAACTAATACTGGGGGATTTGGTACTAGTGATGGTGATTCTTCAAATCATACAGAACACGGAAGAGGATATTCTCTTAAAACAGCAATAGGTCAAAAAAATATAACTTGGAGAGCTAAGTTTCCTGTAGAAAATGTTGCTATTAATATTTCTGATGTTGGAGATAAATATAATCTTCTAGGAAATCCTTATCCTGCTTATTTACACGCAAATAGTAAAGCAAATGCTACAAATAACATCTTAGATATTAATACTGGTGTTTTAGAAGAAGAAACAATTTGGCTATGGGATGCTGCTACTGGATCTTTTACACCTAAAAATCAAATTTCTGCAGCATTTAGGATTAATCCTATGCAAGGTTTTTTTATTAAAGCAAAATCTGGAGGAGGAAGCACTCAATCTTTTAGCTTTACAGAGGCAATGCAATCTCATAATAAGACAAACAATTTCTTTAAAACAACTAATCCATTGCATATAGAACTAAAAATTAGTGGACAAGATATAGTAAGAGCTACAGATGTGTTTTATATTAATGAAAAAACTATAGAGTTTGATAATGGCTACGATAGTTCTTTATTTAATGGGGCTTCTTCAAATTTTTCTATTTATACGTATTTATTAGGAGTAGGAGCCAATTCAACAAAGAAATTATCAATACAGTCTTTGCCAGTAGATTATAAAAATTTAGTAATACCAGTAGGTGTTACAATACCAGAAGAAAAAGAGTATACATTTAGTGTAAATGTTTCAAATCTTCCAAAAGGATATAACGTATTTTTAGAAGATAGGGTAGAAAATACGTTTACAAGACTTGATGAAATTGATGCTAAATATAGCGTAACACTTTCTGGAGTAATAGAAGGTCGTTTCTATATTCATACTAAAACGTCTGTTTTAAATATTGAAGAACAACTACTAAATACTGTAAACATTTTTAAAAATGATGAAGCTGGTTTAAATTTAGTTGGTTTACCAAAAGAAAATGTAACGCTTACTTTATATAGTATGCTAGGAAAAGAAGTTTATCTAAACTCGTTTGTTTCTAAACCAGTAAATAAGATAAAATTACCAAGTTTGGCAAAAGGAGTATATATTGTTAGAGTGAGCACTAAAGGAGGTACAGTGAGTAAAAAAATTATTTTAGACTAAGAAAATAGAATTTAATAGTAAAAGCACCAATTCATAAAATGAGTTGGTGTTTTTGTTTACAGCAAAAT
>CAYPHE010000290.1:0-3393 GCA_964410075.1 uncultured Polaribacter sp. | reverse complement strand
TTGGTAAAGATTACCCACCATTTGTTATTGCAGAAATAGGTATAAACCACGAAGGATCGTTAAAAGTAGCAAAAGAAATGGTTGATGCTGCTTTTAGAGCAGGTGCAGAATGTGTAAAACATCAGACACATATTGTAGAAGATGAAATGAGTGGAGCCGCTAAAAAAGTAATTCCAGGAAATGCAAATGTTTCTATTTATGAAATTATGGAACGTTGTGCATTAAATGAAGAAGATGAAATTGCTTTAAAAAACTATGTAGAAAGCAAAGGAATGATTTTTATTTCAACTCCTTTTTCTAGAGCAGCTTCAGAAAGATTAGAAAGAATGAATGTTTCTGCCTATAAAATTGGTTCTGGAGAGTGTAACAACTATCCATTACTAGAACATATAGCTTCTTTTGGAAAGCCAGTTATTTTAAGTACTGGAATGAACACCATAGAGAGCGTTGCTAAAGCAGTAGCAATTTTTAAAAAAGCCAATGTTCCTCTAGCCTTGTTACATACGACAAATTTATACCCAACACCACCACATTTGGTTCGTTTTGGAGCAATGCAAGAATTATCAGAAGCTTTTCCTAATAATATTTTTGGTCTATCAGACCACACATTAACAAATCATGCTTGTTTAGGGGCAGTTGCTTTAGGAGCTTCTATTCTAGAGCGTCACTTTACAGATCATAAACAAAGAACAGGTCCAGATATTGTTTGTTCTATGGATGAAAATGAATGCAAAGAATTAATTGATGGTAGTAATTTAATTTGGCAAATGCGTGGTGGAACAAAAGAACCATCAAAAGAAGAACAGGTAACCATAGATTTTGCATTTGCAACCGTAGTAACTATAAAACCAGTTAAAAAAGGTGAGTTATTTACTAAAGATAATATTTGGGTTAAAAGACCTGGAACTGGTAAAATTCTTGCAGAAGATTATAATAAAATTCTTGGTAAAAAAGCAAATACAGATATTAAAGTAGATGTTCATTTAAATTGGTCTGATATTGAATAAAATAAAAAAAATAGTTTTTTTAACTGGTACTCGTGCCGATTTTGGTAAACTAAAATCTTTAATAAAAATTACACAAGAATCATCTTCTTTTAATGTGCATATTTTTGCTACAGGTATGCATTTAGATGAAAAATATGGTTCTACTGTTAACGAAATTTATAAAAGTGGATTTAAAAATGTTCATACTTTCAAAAATCATGCAGGAGCCGAATTTATGGATCGAACCTTGGCAAAAACAATACAAGGTTTTTCAGAATATATAGCAACCCAAAAACCAGATTTAATAGTTGTTCATGGAGATAGAGTAGAAGCACTAGCTGGTGCTATTGTTGGTAGTTTAAATAATGTTTTGGTTGCCCACATAGAAGGAGGAGAAATCTCTGGAACAATAGACGAATTAATTAGACATTCTGTAAGTAAGTTGTCTCATTTACATTTAGTTTCTAATGAAATTGCAAAATCTCGTTTAATTCAAATGGGAGAATTACAAAGTTCTGTGTATGTAATTGGTTCTCCAGACCTAGATTTAATGAACCCTTCTAATTTACCTGATTTACAAGATGTAAAAAAATATTACGAAATTCCATTTGAAAATTTTGGCATAGCTATGTATCATCCTGTAACTACAGAATATGATAGTATTAAAGAACAAAGTAAAATATTTGTAAATGCATTATTAGCTTCTAATAAAAATTACGTTGTTATATATCCTAATAATGATTTAGGCACTGAAGAAATATTAGAAGAATACAAAAGATTAGAAAATAACACGAGATTTAAAATTTTTCCTTCTCTTCGTTTTGAGTTTTTTTTAAAATTATTGAGTGTGTCAGATTTTATGATAGGCAATTCAAGTGCAGGTATAAGAGAAGCTCCTTTTTATAGTATTCCTACTATAGATATAGGATCGCGTCAAAGTAATAGAAGTTTTGCAAGTAGCATAAAAAATGTGTTACATTCTAAGAAAGAAATACTAAAAGCTATTGAAGAATGTTTACTAAAGGATAAAGGTGAAATAGATTTTTCTGAATTTGGAAAAGGAAATAGTGACAAGCTTTTTTTTAATTTACTAACTTCTAACGATATTTGGAAAGTTAATTGTCAAAAACAGTTTCAAGATTTATAAAATGAATATTGTTGCAATAATTCCAGCTAGAGGAGGTTCAAAAGGTATTCCTAAAAAAAATTTAATAAATTTTAGAGGAAAACCTTTAATACAGTGGTCTATAGAAGCTGCTTTACAATCTAAATACATAACAGATGTAGTTATTTCTTCAGATAGTGATGAAATACTAAGCGAAGCAAAAAAAAATGATAAAGTAATTACTTTAAAGAGGCCCAGTTTTTTAGCCCAAGATCAATCCAGAACAGAGCCAGTATTGTTGCACGCTCTAGAAAATTTAGAAAAAAAATATAACTACTTAATATTACTTCAACCAACTTCACCCTTAAGAACTGCTGAAGATATAGATAAAGCTTTTGAAAAATTTTTTGAAGCTAAAACAGACACTTTAATTAGTGTAACTAGTTTAGATTTTCATCCTTTTAAAACATTTACAATAAGTAATAGTGGATATTTAAAAGGTATTATAAATAATGATTACCCTTTTTTTTCTAGACAACAATTACCAAAAACATATAAAGCAAATGGGGCTATTTATATTATTGAAACTAATGTTTTTATTAATAATGAATCATTAATTACAGAACAAACTATTCCTTTTGAAATGTCAAATGAAAAAAGTTTAGATATAGATACCTTAGATGATTTAAAATAGCTGAATATGAAAATAGTTATAATTGTTCCAGATGGAGTAGGTGTAAAGAATTATTTATATTCAAGTTTTACCAATCATCTTCAAGATAAAAATATAGAAATAGTTGTTTTTCATAAACTTACTCAACAAGCTGTTAATGAGATAAAAAAGAATAAAACTCAGATTTCTAAATTTTACGAGATACCAAGTTTTATAGAAACACCTTTAATACGTTTTCTTAGAGAAACTTTAGCTTATGCAAGGTTATTAAGAAATGAAAGAGTGTTAAAAAATAAAACTATTTTAAAGTTTTGGTCTCCAGGTAAAAAGGGGATTAAGAAAAAATTATTGTATTTTTTTTCTGAAGTAATTGGTTTTGTTTTTTCAAAATCTTACAGTTTTATACTCTATGGAGATAAAATTTTTGAAAAGAAAGTAAAAAAAACACGATCTACAGACTTATTTATAAAAAAATTAAAAGAAATAAAACCAAATTTGGTTTTAAACTTACACCAAAGGGCTCCCTTAGCATCACCAATAATATCTGCAGCAAAAGAACTAGATATTAAAACAGCTACTGTAATTTTCTCTTGGGATAATGTACCTAAAGCTCGTTTAATTAATAGATA
>CAYPHE010000289.1:0-3407 GCA_964410075.1 uncultured Polaribacter sp. | reverse complement strand
TTATTATAATAGTCTTTTAAAATAAATCTTCATATTTATTTACCATTTCTTAAAGAACTATTAATGATATAAATCAAGAAAATCGTTTTATATTTTTTAGTAAAGTGATAACTTTAAACCATAATATTAGATGATGATTGATTTACTTATTTACTTTTTAATTGCCATAGTATTTGGCGGAATTGGTTTTTATATTGGAAAATTACTTAGCAAAATTTCTTCTGAAAAAAATAGAGCAATGTTAGAAGAACGCAGCCTTAGTTTAGAAAAAGCAAAAGTTGTTTTAGAAGAAAATACAAAAGTGCTTACAGAAAACCTACATAAAATTCAATTAGAAAAGGAAGCATTAATTTCTACAAAATCTAGTTTGCAAGAGCAATTAAAGAATTTAGAAGAGAAACTATCAATTAACAAAGAAGAAGTTACAAAGCTAAATGAAAAATTTACTAAAGAATTTGAAAACTTAGCGAATAAAATTTTAGATGAAAAATCACAAAAATTCACCACTCAAAATAAAGAAAACATCTCTACAATCCTAAATCCGCTAAAAGAAAAAATAGAAGGATTTGAAAAGAAGGTATCAGAATCTCAATTGAATAATAAAGGAATGCACGCTGCGTTAAAACAGCAATTAGAAAATTTAAAAGATTTAAATACAAAAATAAGTAAAGAAGCAGAAAATCTAACCAATGCTTTAAAAGGAGATAGTAAAGTACAAGGAGATTGGGGAGAAACGCAACTAGAAATTTTATTAGAAAAAGCCAATTTAACTAAAGAAATACATTACACCACACAAGGTGGATATAGAGACGAGCTTGGGAATTTAAAAAAACCAGATTTTGTTGTTAACCTTCCAGATAGTAGGCATTTAATTATTGATTCTAAAGTTTCTTTAACTGCTTACGAAAAATTTGCAAATGCTACTTCAGAAGAAGAAAAAGATGAGTTTTTAAAAAAGCATATTGCAAGTATTAGAAAACACTTTAAAGAATTAGGGGAAAAAAAATATGAAGCTTTATATGAAATTAATTCTCCTGATTATGTGTTGATGTTTGTCCCTATAGAACCTGCATTATTGGTTGCTTTAAATGGTGTTAACAATTTGTATTTAGAGGCTTTAGATAAAAATGTAGTATTGGTTTCTACTTCTACTCTTTTAGCGACACTAAGTACTGTTTCATCTATGTGGAGACAAGAAAATCAAAAAAGAAATGTATTAGAAATTGCTAAACAAGCAGGAAATTTATATGATCAATTTGTGAATTTAACCAACGATTTGATTAAAGTTGGTAATCAATTAAAAACTGTTCAAGGAAGTTATGATTCTTCTATGAAAAAACTAACTGGACGTGGAAACCTAATCAAAAAAGTAGAAAACATTAAAAAATTAGGTGCAGCAACTTCTAAAACCTTCAACCAAAGCTTATTAGATAGAGCTGCCGAAGAAGACGATTTATAATGATTTTTTTAATGATTGTCCGTTTTATGTAATAATTATATTAGTTACGTCATTCCGAATTTATTTCGGAATCTCATAAGATTGGTAAACAATGATTTAGATGAGAACCTGAATCAAGTTCATGTTGACGCTAGTAGTTTATTATAAATTTCGGATATTCAGATTTTTTTTAACAACTATAATCTCTTACGATTCTAAATGCTTGTATCTATTGATTAATTTACCAACTGTTAATCCTTGAACAATAATAGAAAATACGACTACTACGTAAGTAATTACTAAAAAAACATCTCTGTGCATTTCTGTTGTTAATCCTAAAGCCAAAGCAATTGAAATTCCGCCACGTAAACCTCCCCAAGTCATTATTAAATTGGTTTTTGGTACAAATTGCAGTTTCTCTTTAAATAAATGAATTGGTAAAAACAAAGACAGGTATCTACAAGCCAATACAACAGGTATTGCAATAATCCCTGCAATTACAGCTTCAAAATTAAAAACAAGAATTAATAATTCCATGCCAATTAACACAAATAAAATTGCATTTAACAGTATGTCTAGTAATTCCCAAAATTTATCTACATATTTTTCGGTTACAACAGACATAGAAGTTGCTCTGGCTCTATCGTTTCCTAATAACAACCCTGCAGTAACCATTGCCAATGGAGCAGATAAATGAAATTTTTGAGCCAAAACCGTTCCGCCCATAACTGCTGCTAACGTAATAATTACTTCTATATCGTAATCATCAATAGTTTTAATCAATTTATAAGATATATAACCAATAAGTAAGCCCAGTCCTACACCTCCAATAACTTCTTTACCAAAAAGAGAGAGTACATCTAAAGCGGTTGTATTTTCAATACCAGAGTTTGCTATTTGAAAGATGGTTAAAAAAACCACCACTCCTACTCCATCATTAAATAAAGACTCACCAACAATTTTAGTCTCTAATTTTTTAGGAGCTCCAACTTTTTTTAAAATTCCTAAAACTGCAATAGGGTCTGTTGGACTAATTAATGCACCAAAAAGTAAACAGTAAATAAAATCTATATTAAAACCTACCAATTGTAAAATTAAAAAAGTAGCTCCACCAACTAAAAAAGTTGATGTTAACACACCCAGGGTAGAAAACAATAGAATTGGCCAACGTTGCACTTTTAGTTGCTGAAAGTTGGTATGTAAAGCACCTGCAAATAGTAAAAAACTTAGCATTTCATCTAAAAGAATGGTTTTAAAATCGATACTAGAAATAATAGATTTTTCTAAGTTTAATAAAGAAGGGTCTAAATAACTATACAATAGAACTAATACGGTAAAAACAATGGTAATAATCATTAACCCTATTGTATTTGGCATTTTTAAAAAACGTACATTAATATAGCCAAAAACAGCAGCCATAAAAACGAGTATTGTTGCAATTACATAACCATCCATAATTTTCTCTTTTTCACAAATATACCCATAAAAAAAGACTGTCTTTAAAGCTATGAATAACTTTTAAGACAGTCTTTACATTTTATTTGTAAGAAATTTACATTACAAACAATCTTCTTGATTTCATCATTTCAGAAACTTCTTTTCCTATTGCATGTAAAGCTTCATCATCGGTAGCATTTTGAATAGCTTTATCTATAAAGTCTACTACTTTTAACATATCCTCTTCTTTTAATCCTCTAGTAGTTACTGCAGGTGTCCCCACACGAATACCAGAAGTTACAAAAGGAGATTTATCATCAAAAGGAACCATGTTTTTATTTACAGTAATGTCTGCTTTACCTAAAGCAATTTCTGCGTCTTTACCAGAAATATCTTTGTTACGTAAATCAATTAACATACAGTGGTTGTCTGTTCCTCCAGATATTATTTTATATCCTCTTTTTACAAACTCTTCTGCCATAGTAGCAGCATTCTTTTTTGCTTGTAATTGGTATGCTTTAATCTCATCTGT
>CAYPHE010000288.1:0-3410 GCA_964410075.1 uncultured Polaribacter sp. | reverse complement strand
TATGAAACTAAAAAAAGGAGTTTGGAAAAAAGAATACACATTTGTACTTATTGCTAATGCTGTTTATGTAATCTTATTTTTTGTTTTAACCCAATTGTTTTCAATCTAAATTATGGAAATAGAAAGTAAATTACATTTAGTAGATTGGGTTGTTTTGTCTTTAACCCTTTTTTTTATAGTGGCTTACGGAACTTACATCACTAGAAAAAACACAAATGTTCAAGATTTTATAAAAGGAGGAAACGATACCAAATGGTGGACAATCGGTTTATCGGTAATGGCAACTCAAGCTAGTGCAATTACTTTTTTATCTACTCCAGGTCAAGCGTTTCATAGCGGAATGGGCTTTGTGCAATTTTACTTTGGTTTGCCATTTGCCATGATAATTATCTGCTTGGTGTTTATTCCTTTATATCATAGATTAAAAGTTTACACAGCTTACGAGTTTTTAGAAGGAAGATTCGATTTAAAAACAAGAACCTTAACAGCCATTTTATTTTTAGTACAAAGAGGCTTGGCAGCCGGAATTACCATTTTTGCTCCAGCCATTATTTTATCTGCAGTTTTAGGTTGGGATTTACTAACACTCAATATTATAATTGGTTTTTTGGTAATTATTTACACAGTTTCAGGAGGAACAAAAGCGGTAAACGTTACCCAAAAGCAACAGATGGTGATTATTTTTTTAGGAATGTTTATTGCTTTTGTAATGATCGTGAGTCAACTTCCAGAAGAAATTACGTTTACTAAAGCTATAGAAATTGCAGGAGCTAGTAATAAGATGGAAATCTTAAATTTTTCTTCCGATTTAAATAACAGATACACCATTTGGACAGGTTTTATAGGCGGAACTTTTTTAATGTTGTCTTATTTTGGTACAGACCAAAGTCAAGTACAACGTTACTTATCAGGAAAATCGGTAAGAGAAAGTCAACTAGGCTTAATTTTTAACGGGTTGTTAAAAGTACCAATGCAATTTTTTATTTTGTTGGTTGGGATTATGGTTTTTGTGTTTTACCAATTTAATAGTTCGCCTTTAAATTTTAATCCTAAAGTTTCAGAAGAGGTCGTAAAATCAGAATATGCATCAGCCTACGCTTCTTTAGAAAAAGAACACCAAGCTATAGAAAAACAAAAGAAAATTATTTTATCAGATGGATTTCAAATTGGTGAAAAAGAAATCATTCAATCTTTAAATGAAAAAGATTTAGTAATTAAAACTGCGGCCAAAAAAATTATAGACAAAGTAGATGAAGCTTCTATTGAAAAAATAGAATCGAACGATAAAGATTACGTTTTTATTCATTTTATTTTAAATAATCTACCAAAAGGGCTAATCGGTTTGTTGTTGGCAGTAATTTTATCTGCAGCAATGTCTTCTACAGCTTCAGAATTAAATGCTTTAGCAAGTACTACAGCTATAGATTTATACAAAAGAAATGTAAAAAGAGAAAAATCGGAAGCACACTTTGTAAAGGCATCTAAATGGTTTACTTTGTTGTGGGGTGGTTTAGCAATTGGGGTTGCCTGTATAGCGAACCTTTTTGATAATTTGATTCAGTTGGTAAATATTATTGGATCTATATTTTACGGTAATGTTTTGGGTATTTTTTTATTGGCATTTTTCTTTAAAAAAGTAAATGGTAAAGCGGTTTTTTCGGCAGCAATTATTACTCAAATTATTGTAATTGCTATATTTTATTTTGGTATTTACCAATTAGAAAATAATGGGTCTGCACCAGTAATTAGTTATTTATGGCTCAATTTTATTGGTTGTATTTTAGTATTATTTTTTGCTCTAGTTTTTGTAGTAAAAAGAATAGATAAGTATAGTAAAATTACTTTAGCAATTAGTTTATTAGCTATTGCATGGATAACTTGGGATATTTTTAATACAATTTCCTTAAACTTATATCACGTTTTTTCTTTGATTATTTTATTTACCTTTTTGGGCTATTTTAATATTGAAAAACCAAGTAAAATAAATTATGAAAACAATTAAATGGGGAATTATTGGCTGTGGTAAGATAGCTAATAAATTTGCTACAGATCTGGCTACAATTTCCAATACAACTTTACATGCAGTAGCTTCTAGAAGTAAAGAAAGAGCTACAGCTTTTGCAGAAAAATACAATGCTATTACTGCATACGATTCTTATGAGGCATTAGCCACAGATACCAATGTAGATGCCGTTTATGTGGCGACGCCACATAGTTTTCATGCAACACATGCTATTTTATGCTTACAAAATAAAAAAGCGGTTTTATGCGAAAAACCCTTTGCTATGAATAGGGCAGAAGTAGAAGAAATGATTGCTACAGCCAAAGAAAACGATACCTTGTTAATGGAGGCGTTGTGGACGTATTTTTTACCTCAATACCAATATGTTTTAAAAGTATTAGAGAGTAAAAAATATGGCAAGCTAAATCATGTAGAAGCAGATTTTGGTTTTTATTTACCCTTTGATAATAGTAATCGATTATTTTTAAAAGAAGTAGGAGGAGGGTCTTTATTAGATATTGGTATTTATGCCATTTTTGCGGCATTATCTACATTAGGAATCCCAGAAGAGATTAAAGCCGAAGCTAACTTTTTTGAAAATGGAGCAGATAAAGATTGTACCATGTATTTTAATTACAAAGAAGCTTCAGCAAAACTACATAGTAATATTGCTAAAGAAACGAACACAGAAGCCATTTTTACTTGCGAAAATGGAACAATAAAAATTCATACCCGTTTTCATGAGCCATCTACAATAACTATTGTTTCTGGAGGTACTACCGAAACCTTAGATTTTACAGAAGATACTATTGGTTATAAACACGAAGCAATTCATTTTAATAATTTAATTAGAGCAGGTAAAAAAGAAAGTGATGTAATGACTTTTGATTTTTCTAGAAATTTAATCACATTATTGGATCAAGTAAGAGAGCAGATTGGTTTAGAGTATAATTAGTTTCAATGTCTTAAATTTTCGAAGTTTTAGAGTAAAGATTGGCTATTTTATTCCTGTAAAGGTCAACTAACTCGAGGACAGTTTTGATAAATGTTATTACAATAAAAGTAAATTATTCATCAGTAGCAATTCCAAAATACAACCAAGTTACATCTTCTTGAAAAGGATTTGATTGCCAGTGAATTTCTCCAGGAGCTATTGTAATACAATCCCCTTTGTTAACCTCTATTTTTTTATTGTTTATCACAAATTCTGCTTTTCCACTTTGTATAAAATAAACCTCAAACATAGTGTCGTGTTTATGCGCTTCAACCTTTTGATTGGGTTTAAAGGTAGCACTACTAAACATCATCAAGTGAGGTATTTCTCCTTTGTTTAATAGCACTTTTTTTAAAATTTCTCCTTGGTGATTGGCAGGAATTTCTGGAATATCTTTTATGTTATTTATTTTCA
>CAYPHE010000287.1:0-3411 GCA_964410075.1 uncultured Polaribacter sp. | reverse complement strand
ATTTAGAAGATGATATTGCTAAAATTGCTGATGTAGATTGGATTATAGAAGTTGTAGTAGAACGGTTAGATATTAAACAACAAGTTTTTGAAAAAATAGAAAAATATAGAACCAAAGGAACCATTGTTTCATCTAATACCTCAGGAATCCCAATTCAATTTATGAATGAAGGTAGAAGTGAAGATTTTCAGCAACATTTTGCTGTAACTCATTTCTTTAATCCTCCTAGATATTTAAAATTATTTGAAGTTGTTCCTGGTCCAAACTGTAAACAAGAAATTACAGATTTCTTAATGAATTATGGTGATAAATTTTTGGGTAAGACTAGTGTTTTAGCTAAAGATACGCCTGCATTTATAGGAAATCGAATTGGAATCTTCGGTATTCAATCTTTATTTCATCAAGTAAAAGAAATGGGATTAACTGTAGAAGAAGTAGACAAGTTAACTGGTCCAGTAATTGGACGACCTAAATCAGCCACTTTTAGAACAGTTGATGTTGTTGGATTAGATACCTTGGTTCATGTAGCTAATGGCATTTATAAAAACTGCCCCGATGACGAGGCTCACGATTTATTCTTACTACCAGATTTCATCAATACAATGATGGAAAATAAATGGCTAGGGAGTAAAACAAGGCAAGGTTTCTACAAAAAAGTAAAAGGAGACAACGGTAAAAGTGAAATACTTGCTTTAGACTTAGATACTTTAGAGTATAGAAAAACAAAAAAAGCAAAATTTTCTACTTTAGAACTTACGAAATCGATTGATAAACCTATTGATCGTTTTAAAATACTGATTACAGGCAAAGACAAGGCTGGAGAATTTTACAGAAGAAACTTTGCTGAGTTATTTGCTTATGTTCAAAATAGAATTCCAGAAATTTCTGATGAGCTATACCGAATTGATGATGCAATGAAAGCTGGTTTCGGATGGGAAAATGGTCCTTTTGAAATTTGGGATGCTATTGGAGTTCAAAAAGGTATCGAATTAATTAAAGCTATTGGTAAAAACCCAGCTAGTTGGGTTTCTGAAATGGCAGAAAATGGTTCTACATCTTTTTATACCGTAAAAGATGGTGCAACATGTTACTACGATTTAGCTACAAAAATTCAAACCAAAAAACCAGGTCAAGATGCATTTATCATTTTAGATAATATTAGAAAATCAAACGAAGTTTTCAAAAATTCTGGTGTTGTAATTGAAGATTTAGGAGACGGAATTTTAAATGTAGAATTTCAATCTAAAATGAATACAATTGGTGGAGATGTTCTTGCAGGTATAAATAAAGGTATTGATTTAGCTGAAAAAGAATTTCAAGGTTTAATTATTGGAAACCAAGCTGCTAATTTTTCAGTTGGTGCTAATATCGGTATGATTTTTATGATGGCCGTAGAGCAAGAATACGATGAATTGAATTATGCTATTAAATATTTTCAGGATACCATGATGCGTATGCGTTATTCAGCCATACCAACTATTTCCGCTCCTCATGGAATGGCTTTAGGTGGTGGATGCGAAATCTCGTTGCATGCAGATAAAATTGTAGCGGCGGCAGAAACCTATATGGGATTAGTTGAGTTTGGTGTTGGAGTAATACCTGGCGGTGGTGGCTCAAAAGAAATGGCACTAAGAGCCTCTGATTCTTTTAGAAAAGGAGATGTAGAATTAAATATTTTACAAGAGAATTTTTTAACTATAGGAATGGCAAAAGTATCTACCTCTGCTTACGAGGCTTATGACTTAGGTTTGTTTCAAAAAGGAAAAGACGTAGTAGTTGTTAATAAAGATAGGCAATTGGCTTTAGCAAAACAACATGCTCTTTTAATGGCAGAAAGTGGTTATACACAACCAGTAAAAAGAAAAGATGTAAAGGTTTTAGGAAAACAAGCTTTAGGTATGTTTTTGGTTGGAACAGATGCGATGAATCACTCTAAATACATTTCTGAACACGATCAGAAAATTGCTAATAAATTGGCTTACGTTATGGCTGGTGGAGATTTGTCTGAACCAACTTTAGTAAATGAACAATATCTTTTAGACTTAGAAAGGGAAGCTTTTTTATCGTTATGTACAGAACGTAAAACCTTAGAGCGTATTCAGCATATGCTAAAAACAGGTAAACCATTGCGTAATTAAAAGCCCCTCTTAGCCTCCCCAGAGGGGAGAGATAAAGGACGGTAAATAAAATATTAATAAATAAAAACGCTCTGTAAGGAGTTCCCTTTCCTATGGAAAGGGTTAGGGATAGGCTTATGAAAACAGCATATATAGTAAAAGCATATAGAACTGCCGTAGGAAAAGCAAATAAAGGTGTTTTTCGTTTTAAACGTGCAGATGAGTTAGGTGCAGAAACAATTCAGCACATGATGAAAGAATTGCCAGATTTAGATGTAAAACGAATTGATGATGTTATTGTTGGTAATGCTATGCCAGAGGGTTCTCAGGGACTAAATATGGCGCGTTTTATCTCGTTAATTGGTTTAAACTCTGTAGATGTTCCTGGAGTAACTGTAAATCGTTTTTGTTCTTCCGGATTAGAAACTATTGCAATGGCTGTTGCTAAAATTCAATCTGGAATGGCAAATTGTATTATAGCTGGCGGATCTGAAAGTATGAGTGCAGTACCTATGACTGGTTTTAAACCAGAATTAAATTACGACACCATTAAATCTGGTCATGCAGATTATTATTGGGGAATGGGAAACACTGCTGAAGCTGTAGCAAATAAATTCAACGTTTCTAGAGAAGACCAAGACGAGTTTGCGTACAATTCTCATAAAAAAGCATTAGAAGCACAAGCTAAAAATAAGTTTCAAAATCAAATAGTACCTATTGAAGTTGCAGAAACTTATTTAGATGAAAATGGCAAAAAACAAACTAAAAAATATACAGTTACTAAAGATGAAGGCCCAAGAGTTGGTACCTCTACTGAAGCATTAAACAAATTACGACCTGTATTTGCAACAAATGGTTCTGTAACTGCTGGAAATTCTTCTCAAATGAGTGATGGTGCTGCGTTTACCATGATTATGAGTGAAGAAATGGTTAAAGAACTAAACCTTGAACCTATTGCAAGAATGGTTAGTTATGCTGCTGCTGGAGTAGAACCAAAAATTATGGGAATCGGTCCGGTTGCTGCTATTCCAAAAGCATTAAAACAAGCTAACTTGAGTCAAAAGGATATTGACTTAATTGAGTTGAATGAAGCTTTTGCATCTCAATCTCTAGCAGTAATTCGAGAATTGGATTTAAACAAAGATATTATAAATGTAAACGGAGGTGCAATTGCTCTAGGTCATCCTTTAGGGTGTACAGGAGCAAAATTATCGGTACAATTATTTGATGAAATGCGCCAAAGAAACATGAAAAACAAATATGGTATGGTTACCATGTGTGTTGGAACTGGGCA
>CAYPHE010000286.1:0-3419 GCA_964410075.1 uncultured Polaribacter sp. | reverse complement strand
GCATCGTGCTTGTCTCTTCTTTTACGAACAAAATTAAAATAAACCAAACTCGCCCAAAAAACAGCTTTTATTTGTGTTTTATCTTCGTTGTACATTCTCATTTCTACCAAAAGTTCCGTATCTGAAAATTGTATCAATTGAGATTGGATGGTTACAATTTCATTGGTTACTGCAGGGTTTAGATATGCAATTTGGTTGACGCTAGAAACCCAGCTTTTACCCACTTTTTTAGCCATATCATATACATCAATATTATGAACGGCTTGTACCTCGTCATTTCTATGATTAAAAAAGTAATTGATGTAACTAGAATTGTTTAAATGATTAAAAGGATCGCAATCAGAAAAACGAATAATGGCTTTACTTTCTAAAATAGTTGCTGTTTTCATATATAGTTTTTAAGCAAACTTTAAAATAAAAAAGCCAGCTAAAATAAGCTGGCAAAAATAACTAATATAACCTATTAATTGGCTACTAAATCAGATTGATTTCTAAAAACCAATTTATCATCAAAAGCATCTAATAAAATAATACTATCTGTAGTTATTTTACCAGCCAAAATTTCTTTTGAAAGCTGATTTAATACTTCTTTTTGAATAACTCTTTTTACAGGTCTTGCTCCAAACTCGGGCTGATAACCTCTTTTAGCCAAGTACAAAACAGCTTCTTTAGTAGCATCTAATGTAATATCTTGTTTTGCTAACATTTTACGCAACTGTTCTATTTGTAAACTAACAATTTCAAAAATTGCATTTTGCGTTAATGGCGTAAACATAATTACATCATCAATTCTATTTAAAAATTCTGGGCGTACAGACTGTTTTAGTAG
Organism: uncultured Polaribacter sp.; assembly: GCA_964410075.1. Lineage (GTDB taxonomy): Bacteria > Bacteroidota > Bacteroidia > Flavobacteriales > Flavobacteriaceae > Polaribacter. The sequence continues at coordinate 2,590 of CAYPHE010000286.1, read as the reverse complement.
GCCTAGTACTTCAATTTTAGCCAATTCTGTAACGGCATCTATATCAGCTTTTGGATCTGCAAATTTTTCTTGTATAATATGACTTCCCATATTAGATGTCATAATTACAATACTATTTTTAAAATCGGCTGTTCTTCCTTTATTATCTGTTAACCTACCTTCATCTAAAACTTGTAATAAAATATTAAATGTATCTGGATGCGCTTTTTCAATTTCATCCAATAAAATAACAGAATAAGGTCTTCTTCTAACAGCTTCTGTCAATTGCCCACCTTCATCATAACCTACGTAACCTGGAGGTGCACCAACCAATCTGCTCACTGCATGGCGTTCTAGGTATTCAATCATATCAATTCTAGTCATTGCGTTTTCATCATCAAACAGATATTCAGCTAAAGCTTTTGCCAATTCTGTTTTACCAACACCAGTTGTTCCTAAAAACAAGAAACTTCCTATAGGTTTATTAGGATTTTGTAGACCTGCTTTAGAACGCCTTACCGCATCTGCAATAGCAACAATGGCTTCTTCTTGGCCAACAACTCGTTTGTGCAATTCGTCTTCTAATTTTAATAATTTATCACGTTCAGACTGAATCATTTTGGTAACAGGAATTCCTGTCCATTTAGCAATTACTTCAGCAATATCTTCATAAGTAACTTCTTCTTTAATTAAAGAATTTCCATTCTGATTTTCAGCTAAAATTTGTTGGTATTCTTCTAGCTTCTCTTGGGCTTGTTTAATTTTACCATATCTAATTTCAGCTACTTTACCATAATCTCCTTCACGCTCTGCTTTTTCAGCTTCCAATTTAAAATTTTCAATATCTGATTTTGCATTCTGAATATTATCAACAACCTGTTTTTCAGATTTCCACTTTGCATTTAATATATTTCTTTGTTCTTTAAAATTGGCTAATTCTGCTCGTAAAGATTTTAGTTTTACTTCATCTTTTTCTCTTTTAATCGCTTCAATTTCAATTTCTAATTGCATTATTTTACGATCTAAAACATCTAACTCTTCTGGTTTAGAATTAATTTCCATTCGTAATTTAGACGCCGCTTCATCCATTAAATCAATAGCTTTATCTGGTAAAAAACGATTGGTAATGTAGCGTTGAGATAATTCTACAGCACCAATAATTGCTTCGTCTTTAATACGTACTTTATGGTGTGCTTCGTACTTTTCTTTAATCCCTCTTAAAATAGAAACCGCACTTTCTGTATCAGGCTCATCTACCAACACTTTTTGAAAACGACGCTCTAATGCTTTATCTTTTTCAAAATATTTTTGATATTCATCTAGCGTAGTTGCACCAATAGCACGTAACTCGCCTCTTGCTAAAGCTGGTTTTAAAATATTTGCAGCATCCATAGCACCTTGTCCACCACCAGCACCTACTAATGTGTGAATTTCGTCAATAAATAAAACGATGTCACCGTTAGACGTAGTAACTTCTTTAATAACAGCTTTTAAACGCTCTTCAAATTCGCCTTTAAATTTAGCACCCGCAATTAACGCTCCCATATCTAAAGAAAAAATGAGTTTGTCTTTTAAGTTTTCAGGAACATCACCATCTACAATTCTATGTGCTAAACCTTCTGCTATTGCGGTTTTACCAGTTCCTGGTTCTCCAACTAAAATAGGGTTGTTTTTAGTTCTGCGCGATAAAATTTGTAGCAATCTTCTTATTTCTTCATCTCTACCAATTACTGGATCCAATTTATTGTCTTGCGCAAGTTGATTCAAGTTTTTAGCATATTTGCTAAGCGAATTGTAGGTTTCTTCTGCACTTTGAGAAGTAACTCTTTCTCCTTTGCGTAATTCATCAATAGCAGCATTCAATAGTTTTTCTGTAACTCCTTGATCTTTTAAAACTTGTGCAATGTTACTTTTTGATTTGAAAATGGCTAAGATTAAATGCTCAATAGACACATAGTCATCGTTTCTTTTTTTTGCAATAATACTAGCCTCATTAAGTGTTTTGCCTGCTTCTCTCGAAAGCATAATATCTGCACCAGTAACTTTAGGTAAACTTTGTAATTGTTTGTCTAAAATTTGATTGAGTACATTTAAGTTTACATTTAATTTCTTTAATAAAAATGGCAATACATTTTCATCAACTTGAGTTAAAGCTTTAAAAATGTGCTCGTTTTCTATTTGATTATGTCCAAAACCTTGCGCTAATTGCTGCGCAAGCTGGATAATTTCCTGAGATTTTGTTGTATAATTGTTAAAATTCATATTCTTTTTTTGTTTTTCTTATCTATAGCAAGAGTAATACCAAGGGGTAAATCCTTTAAAATCAAGTCATTTTGTCTTTTTAGAGTTAAAATTACTGACTTTTTGACTGTGTACAATTTCTTATATTTGTACGACAAAGAGTAAAAAATATAAATTATGGGTTTATTTAATTCGGTTTTTGGAGGAAGTAATAAAGAGAAGGAATCAACTGAAAAAAAGTCAGGTTTCCAGTGGTTAGAGTTAAAGGAAATAACACAGATTGCTCAAATAAAAGAAGAGTCTAAAGTTAATCCTGTAATTATTTACAAACATTCTACGCGTTGTGGAATTAGTAAAATGGTTATCAGAC
>CAYPHE010000285.1:0-3453 GCA_964410075.1 uncultured Polaribacter sp. | reverse complement strand
CCTTTAATCCACATTTTAAAACGTGTAATTAAGTAAAACAAAATTGGTACCACAACCAACGTTAAGAAGGTTGCAATAAATAAACCGTAAATTACTGTCCAAGCTAAAGGTCCCCAGAAAATTACATTGTCTCCACCAAAATAAATCTTAGGATCAAACTCACTAACTAATGTAAAGAAGTTAATGTTTAGACCTATCGCTAATGGAATTAATCCTAAAATGGTAGTTATTGCCGTTAATAAAACAGGACGCAAACGTGCTTTACCTGCTTTAATAACTGCTTCTAATAGATTGCTTTTTGGTAAATACGCATCTGCATCTAGGTTTAATTCTTCCTTTTTCCTATCAATTAATAACTGCGTATAATCGAGGAGAACGACCCCGTTATTTACAACAATACCTGCTAGAGAAATAATTCCCATCATTGTCATCATAATAACAAAAGATGATCCTGTAATTACAATTCCGCCAAAAACTCCAATAAAACTTAAGAAAATGGCAATCATGATAATTCCTGGTTTAGAAACCGAATTGAACTGGAAAATTAGAATGAAGAAAATTAAAGCTAATCCCTTAAAGAAAGCACCAACCAAAAACGACTGTTGTTTGTTTTGTTCTTCTAATTGCCCTGTATAATCAATTTTAATATCATCAGGAATACCGTTATAACTTTGCATTTCGTCTTGGATTTGACCAACAACGGCAGCAGCATCTACGAAACCTGGAGCTAATTGAGAATATACAGTTACCACCCGTTCTGTATCTCTGTGTTTAATGGCACTAAAACCAGAACTGTTGGTTTGTGTTGCAATGGCAGCAACAGGTACCGATTTTACTTTTCCAGTATTGTCTCTAAATGTAATAGGCTGATTAAATAAAACGCTTTTGTTATAACGAATATCTTCTTCAAAACGAACGTTTATGTCGTAATCGTCTCCATCTTCTTTATAAATTCCTGCTTTTGCACCAAAAATGGCATTTCTCAATTGCATACCAACTTGACCCGTTGCAATACCCAGCTCCCCTGCTTTTTGACGGTCTACTTCTACACGAATAGATGGTTTATCTCTATTTACATCAATTTTTAATTCATCTACACCAGGTACATTTTTAGAATTAATATAGGCTCTCATTTGCTCTGCAGCAGCAATTAATTCTTCGTAATCATCACCTTCTAATTCAATATTAATTGGCGCACCAGCTGGTGGTCCATTGGCATCTTTTTCAACAGAAATTAATACACCTGGATAAATGCCAGCTAAACCAGCTTGTACTTTTTGACGTAATTTTTCACTATCTAACCCACGTCTGTATTTGTACTGACGCATAGAAGCTGTAATCTTTCCTTTATGTGGCATTTCTGCAGAAGAACCTCCATCTGTATTTGGATTTCCTGCCCCTTCACCAACTTGAGAAACGGCACTTTCTACCATAAAGTTTTCACCATTTTCATCTAGATAGTTTTCATCATTTAAAAGACCATAAACACGTTGTTCAATTTCTTTGGTAATTTTATTGGTTTCGTAAATGTCTGTTCCTTGCGGATATTCTATGTATACAATAATTTGGTTTGGAGTGTTATCTGGAAAGAACTCAACTTTTGTTCGTTGTGTACCCACAGACCAACCAAAACCTCCAAAAGCTACAAATAGTAGTACAAATGTAAATACAGTAATTACTACAGGAATCCATCCTCGTAAAGCTCCTTTTAATACTTTTTCGTAAACATTTTCTAACCAAACCAACGTATTTCTTTGGAAGTAGTTTGTTGCTGGACGTAAGAACAATCGGTATGCCCAAAGTAATAGCGCTGTAAATACCATAATGGTTCCTAAAGCTCTAAACTCGCCACCAAAAATTAAGATTAGTAACCCTATTCCACCAACAATTGCAGAAATGGAAATAATACGTTTCATAGACATTTTTTTGTCTTCCACTTTCATAAATCTAGAAACCAAAACAGAATTGAAGAAAATGGCAACGACCAAAGAAGAGCCCAATACAACCGATAATGTAATTGGGAAATAAATCATAAACTGACCAAACAAACCTGGCCATAAACCTAATGGAACAAAGGCTGCAACTGTGGTTGCTGTAGAAATAATAATTGGGTAAGCAATTTCTCCAATCCCTTTTTTAGCAGCTTCAATTCGGGTCATACCTTCCTCATCCATCAAACGATAAACGTTTTCTACTACTACAATTCCGTTATCTACCAGCATACCTAATCCCATAATTAAACCGAACAAAATCATGGTGTTTAGTGTATAGCCCAATGCTCCTAGAATCATTAGAGACATAAACATAGACATAGGAATTGCAAAACCAACGAATAATGCGTTTTTAAACCCTAAAAAGAACATTAAAACAACAACAACTAGTATAATTCCGAAGATAATGTTGTTTACCAAATCATCTACCTGACCAATGGTTTTGTCAGACAAATCGTTAGTAACAGAAACTTCTAAATTTTGTGGAAAGTAGTTTTCTTTAGCAGCTTCAACAATTTCCTTTACTTGTTCTGCAGCAGCAACCATATTTTCGCCAGCACGTTTTTTAACGTCTAGCATTACCACTTGTTTTCCTTCTTTTCTTGCAAAAGTTGTTTTATCCTTTTCTTTAAAAGAAACTTGTGCAACATCTCTTAAGTAAATAGAATTTCCATTTTCAGATTTTACCACAAAGTTTTCTAGTTCCGATGGAGTTTCTATTTCACCTAAAATTCGAATGGTTCTTCGCTGTCCACTTGCAATTAAATTACCAGCAGAAGAGGTTACGTTTCCATTTTGAATAGCACCAACAATATCATTAAAAGTAACTTTGGTAGCCATCATTTTGTAGATATCTACAGCAATTTCTACTTCTTTTTCTTGTACACCACGAATGTCCGCTTTTTTAACTTCGGTTAAATCTTCAATTTCATCTTGAAGGTATTCTGCGTATTCTTTTAATTTTCCTAAAGGATAATCTCCAGAAATATTAATGTTTAAAAATGGTATTTCTTCTGATAAGTTTAAATCAAATGCATTTGGATCTACTTTTGCACCGTTAAATGTAGGCCAGTCTTCTGAAGCTTTTTCAGAATCAATTTTATCTTTTACACGTTGTTTGGCAACTTCAACATCCATTCTATAGTCAAATTCTACGATTACCATAGAATAGTCTTCTTGAGAAGTTGAGGTTATTTGTACAACGTCACTCAATCCCTTTAATTGATCTTCTAAAGGGTCTGTAATTAGCTTTTCTATATCTTCTGCTGTATTTCCAGGATATAGTGTACTGATGTATATTTTGGTTTCTTTTATTTCAGGAAAATCTTCTCTTGGCATAGAAAAATATGCAGAGATTCCTAACACAAGAATTAAGAAAATAGCTACATACATTGTAGTACTGTTGGATATTGCCCACGAAGACAACCCAAATTCTTTATCGGTCTTTTTTTTGTTAGTCATT
>CAYPHE010000284.1:0-3489 GCA_964410075.1 uncultured Polaribacter sp. | reverse complement strand
ATCTAAAGTTCACTTTTTAATGGCAATCACAATCTGACTGGCATTTCTTTTTGTTTTTTGTAGGTATTACAAACTTTTTTACCAAAAAAGCAATGGCAACAAAAACTAATATATAAGTAATAACTGTTTGCATTATTGAAAAATTTGATAGGTAATAAATGATGCGACATATGCCAAAATTCCCATACTAAACAACTGAATTAATGGCCATTTCCAACTCTTAGTTTCTCTTTTTACAATAGCTAAAGTTGCCATACATTGCATTGCAAATGCGTAAAAAATTAACAGAGACATGCCTACAGGTAAATTAAACCGTTTTTCGCCAGTTTCTGAGTTGATTTCTGATGCCATTTTTTCTTTTATGGTAGAAGTATTTTCATCATCTGCCTCTACACTATAAATTGTAGCTAAAGTTCCTACAAAAACTTCACGCGCAGCGAAAGAAGTAATTAAGGCAATACCAATTTTCCAATCATACCCTAATGGTTTTATTGCGGGTTCAATAGCTTTTCCTAAAATACCGATATAAGAATTTTCTAGTTCTGCTGACGCTATTTTTTTACTCAATTCATCATCAGATAAATTTATATTTACAGGATTTTCTAACACTGTTTTTTCTGCATTTTTAAATGATGAAGGTCCATTTGATGCTAAAAACCATAATACAATAGATAGGGCCAAAATTATTTTTCCTGCTCCAAAAACAAAGGCTTTGGTTTTTTCTAAAACTTCTAAAGCTACATTCTTAAAAGACGGAATTTTATAGTTGGGCATTTCTACTACAAAGAACGATTTTGTATTTAATTTTAGCATTTTTTGCAATAAATAAGCTGCTATAATTGCACTTGCAAAGCCTAAAGCATACAAAAATAACAATACCAAACCTTGTAAATTTAAAAAGCCAATTACCTTTTTATTAGGAATTACTAATGCTATTAAAATTGCATAAACAGGCAATCTTGCAGAACAAGTGGTAAAAGGAGTTACTAAAATGGTAATTAATCTTTCTTTCCAACTACCAATGGTTCTGGTTGCCATAATTGCAGGTATTGCACAAGCTGTTCCAGAAATTAAGGGAATAATACTTTTACCATTCATACCAAAACGACGCATAATTTTATCCATTAAAAACACCACACGACTCATATAACCTGTTTCCTCTAAAACGGCTATAAATAAAAATAGAATAGCAATTTGTGGAATAAATATAACCACACCTCCAATTCCTGGAATAATGCCTTCTGTAATTAAATCTGTAAGCATTCCTGCAGGTAAGCTATCTTTTGTAATTGTAGAAAGTTCTGCAAAAAAACTATCTATAGCGTCCATTGGAATAGAAGCCAAATGAAAAATGGATTGAAAAATCACCAACAATAGAAAGGCAAAAAATGCGTATCCAAAAATTTTATGTGTAAATACTCTATCTAAATTACTACGTAAATCTCTGGCTTTGGTTTTATCTACCAGATACGTTTTCTTTAAGATTCTGTTGATTTCTTGGTAGCGATAAATCGTTTCTTTATGTTGGTATTTCTTTATTTTAGAAATATCTTTTTTAAAAGCGAGTAATTTTTCTTTTTCAGATTTAGAAATAGCTTCAGGATAATTATTCTGAGTAATCATTAACCACAATTCGTACATAGAATAATTTGGGCTAATTTCTTTTAGTTTGTTAAAGTAATCAGCATCAATTTTATGATCTATGGCACATAAAGGTGAGGCTTTTGCTGCCACATGACAGCGAATTATGGCTTCTTTTACTTGTTGAATTCCCGTGTTTTTTCGAGCACTAATTAGAACAACTTCTGTGTTTAGTTCTTCTTTTAAGGCAGATAAGTCAATTGAAATTCCTTTTTTATGCATTTGATCTACCATATTAATAGCCAAAACAGTTGGAATTTCTAAGTCTTTAATTTGAGAAAAAAGTAATAAATTTCGTTTTAAATTTTCTACATCTGCAACTACTAAAATTACATCTGGTGTAGAGGTTACACTCTTATTTAATAATGTTTTTAAAACAATACTTTCATCAAGAGAAGTTGGGTTAATGCTATACGTACCAGGTAAATCGGTAATAATTGCATTTTGCGTAGCAGAAAGTTTACAGACTCCTTCTTTTTTATCTACAGTAATACCAGGATAATTTCCTACTTTTTGATTTAAACCCGTAAGTTGATTAAATAGTGATGTTTTTCCGGTATTTGGGTTACCAATTAAAGCAACATTAATATTGGATTTTGCCATTATTCGTTACTTTTTAAAATGGTAATACTTTCTGCAGTTTCTTTTCTAATGGCTAAGTGGCTTCCATTTACACAAATGTATAAAGGATCTTTTAAAGGAGCTATTTGTACCAAACGCACTTCTGCTCCAGGCAAGCAACCCATTTCTAATAATTTTAAAGGAATATTACCTAAAGATTCTTCAGAAATATAACCAACATCACCAATTTGTAAAGACGCAATTGTACTCAATATAATTATCTAATTTAGATTGTCATTTCCAGCGAAGCCTTAGCGTAGTTGAGAAATCTTGAAATTTAGATTTCTCCATAAAGTCGAAATGACAAGACAAAACGCTTTAAAAGCTTCTAAAATTTAGATTGCAAATATACAAGTTTAGAACCATTCTAAACTACTAATCTCTCGCATATTCTTCTTTTAAAAGAGCAATATCCTTTTTCAGACGTTCCATTTCCTTTTTGTCGGTTCCATCATAAGAACCTCTAATGTGCCTTTCTTTATCTATCAATACAAAATTTTCGGTATGAATAAAATCATTTTCATCGCCACTACCTTGATCTAAAACAGCAAAGTAACTTTTTCTTGCTAACTCATAAATGTGCTTTTTACTACCTGTAGTAACATTCCATTTGCCATCGATTACTCCTTTTTTGTCTGCATAAGCTCGTAGTACGGATACACTGTCCATAACAGGAGTTACAGAATGAGACAAGAACAGGATATCATCATCATTTTTATATAACTCTTGCAATTCGCTCATATTATACGCCATAGCAATACAAATACTTTGGCAACGTGTAAAAAAGAAATCGGCTATATAAATCTTGTTTTTATAATCGTTTTGAGTAATTGTTTCTCCATTTTGGTTGATCAACTCAAAATCGGCAATAGTGTGTCCTTTCGTTAAGTGTTTTATGGAATAGTCTACCAATTGCGGATTAAAATCTGAAGGTTGATACACTTTTACTTTTTCATCTACCTTTAGTAAATGAAAAAATATAGGAATAGTTATTGCTGAAAAAACGGCAATAAAAATTAGTGTAGGTATCGATTTTTTAAAAAATTTTACTTCCATAGATAAGCTACTACAAATTTACGATACCAAAGAAAAATAACGAATATGAAATACTACAAAATGTATGTTAAAATAAAAAACAGATGTATTTTCTAGCTTTTACAACTGTTTGTAAAACACTACATTTGTGCGTTATAAAATTAATGATAAGAAATTAATGGAAATTTTAAT
>CAYPHE010000283.1:0-3493 GCA_964410075.1 uncultured Polaribacter sp. | reverse complement strand
AATTGCTACCAATACAAGTTTTATTATTTGTTTTATTCTCATAATTTTGTTTTTAGCATATAGAACCAGTATGAAAACATACTGGTTCTATAAGTCTATTAGATATTGTCTTTTTTATTCAACATAAATATAATTTCCACTTTCTGCCAACTCTAGCAAATAGGTTTCTGTTCCTGTAGGGAATGCAGAAATTGTTACTTCATATCTTTTTCCTACTTCTGTGTTAGGGAAATTAGCTTTTAAAACAACATTAAGTGCTTGTAATAATTCATCGTTATCCCAGAATGTAGATCCTCCTTCTCTTCTATTAAAGTTTCCAAAACGATCTAAGTTACTTATCTCATCGTCTAAACCTTCTTCATTAGCTAATTCAGTTACGACAAGATCATAATCTGCTTCTATAAGCTCGTAAGGAATCGCATTGTTCGGCTCCCATCTTCCATCTTTGTAAGTAAATTTAAGTGTTGCTGCTGGAGCTGACCATGAACTGTTAGCAAATACATATTGTGTCGCAGTTGTTAACGTACGAGTATCTCCACCAAAAAAGAAATCATAGATTATCAGAATATTATCTTCTTCTTGCCCAAAAGGGAATTGTTTTGAAACAAAAGCTGGTAAGTAATTTTCTGGCAATACCGAACTACTGAAATTATTAAACCTCCCTGGCGCTCCCATCTCATCATAATCCGCATCTTTTAAAACATAAACATTATCATCCTCTAATAATTCCCACTCTGTACCGTTATATTTAAAAAAGGTAAATAACTGTTCTTTAGCACCTTCCAATCCTCCAGCTTTAACATTAATTTGTCTTACTCTCCATCTAGTAGAAGCCGAATTTGTAGATTCATATTTTAAAGCTAAGTTAACTGTTTCTCCATCAAATTGAGAAATATCTACATCTTCAGATAAAACATATTCATCATTTTCATTAGTTGGAACATTTGTAAATGTTACTTCTTCCCAATTAGCAGACTCAACATCTCCAGTATAATCTGTAGCAATTAGTACTTGAAGACCTAAATTATCAGGATTACCAAATCTAAATGTTTGATTTATTTGAATTTTTAGATTTGCTGCATCAGAAAAATCTAACTCTGGTGAAACTAACCAATCTTCGTTTTCGACTGGACTTCCATTAAAACCGCTCATCTGTACATTATTAAACTGTACGCCCTCAGACCACTCTTGTTCTCCAGTTATATTTACTGGTGTCCAGCCTTCAAAAGCTCCAAAGTTTGTTTCATTTATAACTGTAGTTCCATCTACAGGTGCCTCTGTAAACTTTAAATATTCTACTCTTACAACATCATTTTCTTGTGGAGTAAGAATTTCTCTTTCTACAATTTCCTTAAGAGCATCTTCTTCATTATCTGTTTGTAAAAAAGCTCCTGCTCCTTGTGTTAGATAGTCTGAGCTTTCTAATTCGTACTTTCTTGCAGTAACTATACTTGACAAATCTTCGTCGTTCGTATTAAGACCTGTATTGTATTTTACATCAACGAACATATTTAATCCATTGACTGCCACATCAGTTTTATCTGATAAAATCGGAGCGATTTTAATTTCTGCATCTTCTATTGAAGGAAAAGCATTAAAAACTTCATAAATATCATCATCTCCAGCATCAAATGCAGCAAAATCAGCTGATGTTAATTCATAAGTTATGTCATTTAATACTGGTATAGCCTCTCCTGCTTCTTCAAAAGCTGCGTCTAGTTCGTCATTACATGATACTAATAATATACCACATAAAAATGTTACGATTATATATTTAAATTTTTTCATTTTAAAAGTTTTTAAGATTTAAAAGTTAATTGTGGTACTAACACTGAAAGTTCTTCCAGGCCCAAAAAAGACCTCTGCTCCAGCAGCTGTCCCTCCATTATCATCAGCTCTAGTAATGTATCGTGTATTAAACACATTGTACATTCTAGCACTAATAACAGCATCTAAATCTGAAATTTTAAATTTATGACGTATCGAAGTGTCAAACAAATGGTAATCAGGAACCTCATAAGGATTTCTTCTTAAAAAATCTATTCTCTCTTGATTGTTTAAATCTTCTTGACTTAAAACTCGATCACTTGGATCAAAATCAGCAAAATATCTATCATAATAATTGTAGTCGATATAGAATGATGTTTCTGAAGATAAATCTACTTTTAAGTTTAAGCCAGCTGTTGTTTGCGCAGATCTACCTACCGCTAAATTACTAACTAATACTCTAAACTCATCTTCTACAACTTGATCTTCATTAGTTCTTACTACATCTACATCATCTAACCAAACCCAATCTCCTAAAGAAACAAAACCTTTTAAATTTAAAAAATCGAAAGGTCTATAGTCAAAATCTACCTCAACACCTTGGTGTAGAGCGTTTATACCTGTAATATTATCAAAAACCTGTCTATCTTCTATTTCTCCATTCTCAAGTTGAATCTGCTCTGTTCTATTTCTAGTTTCAGTTCTATCACTCCACTTTGTGTTGTATACATTTACATTAACGGCTAGTTTTTCTGTTCTTAAACCATAACCTAACTCTACACTGAAGATTTTTTGATTTTCTGCATCAGTGTTTGTTGCATCATTATCATTTGTAGGCCAAATAGCATTTGGAAAAGGAGCTCTCTCAAAATAACCTATGTTAAAAAACACATTATGATAGCCATCTAACCTGTAATTAGCTCCTGTTTTAGAACCAAAACCTGTAAAACCAATCCAATCTGTTTTTCGAGTAGGATCATCTGGTGTTTTTAAAAATAAGTCTTCTCTTTGATATTCAGTTCGAGATACGTTTGCTGAAACAAAAGCAGATATATTATCTCTATCATATTCTAACTGACCAAATCCTCCACCAATTCTTACCAAACTTCTATTATGGAATGAAAATTTATCTCCAGTTCTTAATTGATTATTTGGATTATTAATATTACGATTATCTACATCTGCAAATTCTCCTCCTAATAAATCACCTATTTCTCTATATCTTTCATATTGCCCGTGTCTTGCATCTAAACCTACTGTCAAATCTATGTCTTCATTCAATTCTTTGTTATAGTTAGACAATAAACCATACCAATTATGAGTATTAATACTAGAAGTTAAGTAAGTTGTTGAAATTCTATTTGCAGCGTTATTTCTTACAATTTGATCAACATCAACTGGTCCATAATCTCCTAATCTTAAACTATTATTTACCAAACCACTAGAACTTGTATCTGCTCCATTTCCTTGATCAAAAGTAATACCACCAAAACCATTACTGTAATATACAGATGTTGATATTTTTGCAGTATCGTCAATTTTCCAGTAATGAGATAAACCTATTAAAGGTTTATGAAATTGATTTTTACTTAGGCTAAAAAGCTCTCCATTTCTAATTCCAAAATCTGCATTGGTTCTTATACCACTAGGACTTTGTCTTGTTTGTTGTAAAGTAAGTCTTTCAAATCTAGTACCATGTTGTTGAGGAGCACCTGTTGCTGTTAAA
>CAYPHE010000282.1:0-3521 GCA_964410075.1 uncultured Polaribacter sp. | reverse complement strand
TCTCAACAGCTTATTTATAGTATTACTGGAGGTGTTTTAGCACTTTTACTACTGGGAGCAATCTATTTTATTAGAATACAAAAAAATAAAAACGAAAAACTACTCTTAGAAGCAGAACAACAAAAAGCTACTGAAGAAGTATATTTGTTAACCCTACAACAACAAGCCAAATTAGAGCAAGAAAAAGCAGACGAACGCAACAGAATTTCGCAAGAATTGCATGATGGTATTTTAGGTAAACTTTTTGGAACTAGAGTTGGCTTAGGTTTTTTAGATATTTCTGATGATGATATTACCCAAGAACAACATCAAAAATTTTTAGACGAATTGCAAGAAATTGAAAAAGAGATTAGAGATGTTTCTCATAAACTTCATACTAATTTAAGTAGCTCAGAAGTTAATTTTACCACTATTGTTGACCAACTACTTAAAGAAAAAAGTACTCTTGGAAATTTTAGTTATGATTTATCTATACACAAAAATGTTTCTTGGAATAAAATAACAGAACTTACCAAAGTACATATTTATAGAATTATTCAAGAATCGTTACAAAATGTTGTTAAACATGCACAAGCCAACAAAATTACCCTATCTTTTACGCAAGAAAAAAATGTTTTATATTTAGAAATTATAGATAATGGTATTGGCTTTGATACTCGAAAAAAGAAAACAGGTATTGGGGTTAAAAACATTCAATCTAGAATAGAAAAATTATCAGGAAAACTAGAAATTGTATCGGAAAAGAATAAAGGAACTACTTTAAAAATTAATTTACCTATTACATAATTTATGACAATTTACAATGCTTTAATTATTGATGACCATCCATTAATAGCCGAGGCTTATAAAAGTGCTTTTTCATATGTGGAGAGAAAAGACAACTCCATTTCTTTTTCTATTGATGTGGCAAATGATTGTGATACTGCTAATGAAAAAATTCTTCATTTTTTTAATGAAAACAAGTCTTTAGATATTGTTTTTTTAGACATGAGTTTACCAGCCTCTAAAGACAGAAAAATTTTGTCTGGTGAAGATTTAGGATTAATTATTAATGAAAAATTCCCTACAACAAAAGTAATTGTAGCTACTACGTACAATGACAATTTTAGAATTCATAATATTTTAAAAAATTTAAATCCAGACGGACTATTAATAAAAAATGATATTTCGTCTAAAGAGCTAGTTACTGCCATTACAGAAGTTATTGCTAACCCTCCGTATTATAGTAAAACTGTTTTAAAATCGTTACGCATGCAACATTCTAGCGATTTATTTATTGATGATATTGATCGAAAAATACTCTATGAAATTTCTATAGGAACAAAACTAAAAGACATGAAAAATGTGCTCCTTTCTGTTCACAGCATTGTAAAAAGAAAAAGAGCTCTAAAACAAATTTTTGATGTAGAAGATTCAGATGATAGTAAATTAATCTCAGTCGCTAAAGAAAAAGGGTTTATCTAATTGTAGATTGTTATACCAAGCTCTTTAAAATAATTCAAAAACCGTCATTACAAGAAAAGCATAAACGAAGTAATCTTTTAATTGAAGAGTTTGCCACACTCGTTCCTCGCTCGCAATGACAGTAATTCTATAACTTGTATGTTATTTTTACAACCTATTTTCTATAATATCTTGAACTACTTCTGGATTTAGTAGTGTAGAAACATCACCTAAATTATCCATTTCATTAGACGCTATTTTACGTAAAATGCGGCGCATAATTTTTCCTGATCTTGTTTTTGGTAATCCTTCAGAAAAATGAATTTTATCTAGTTTGGCAATCGGTCCTATTTTTTCTGAAATGGCTTGATTGATTTCTTTACGTAAGTTATCATGATTTCTACTCTCTCCAAAATCTTTTAAAATAACGTAACCATACAAAGCACTTCCTTTAATATCGTGCGGAAAACCTACAATTGCAGACTCTGCTACCGCAGGATGCTCGTTAATGGCATCTTCAATAGGCGCAGTTCCTAAGTTATGACCAGACACAATAATTACATCATCTACTCTACCCGTAATTCTGTAATAACCCACTTCATCTCGTAAAGCTCCATCTCCTGTAAAATAGTTGTTTTCAAAAGCAGAAAAATAGGTTTCCTTGTACCGCTGGTGATTTCCCCAAATAGTTCTAGCAATACTAGGCCACGGAAATTTAATACACAATCTTCCTTCTACTTGATTTCCTTTCAACTCATTTCCGTTCTCATCCATTAAACAAGGTTGAATTCCAATAAAAGGTAATGTTGCATAGGTTGGTTTTGTAGGCGTTACAAAAGGAATTGGAGTAATCATCATTCCCCCTGTTTCGGTTTGCCACCAGGTATCTATTATCGGACTTTTATTTTTTCCAATATTGTCATTATACCAATGCCAAGCTTCTTCGTTAATTGGTTCTCCTACTGAGCCAAGAACTTTTAAAGAAGACAGATCGTATTTATTTACTAAATCTGTTCCGTGTTTTGCTAAAGCTCTAATTGCTGTTGGTGCTGTATAAAATTGATTGATTTTATGCTTTTCTACAATTTCCCAAAATCGTCCAAAATCTGGATAACTGGGTACTCCTTCAAATAGCACTGTAGTTGCTCCATTTAACAAAGGACCATACACAATATAAGAATGTCCCGTAATCCAACCAATATCTGCTGTACACCAGTACACATCATTTTCTTTGTATTGAAACGCATTTTTAAACGTGTAAGCGGTATATACCATATAACCACCAGTAGTATGCACCATGCCTTTTGGCATTCCCGTAGATCCAGAAGTATATAAAATAAATAGTGGATCTTCAGCATCCATCACTTCTATTTCGCATTCATCAGAAGCTTTATCCAATAATGGCTGTAACCAAAAATCGCGATTCTCTTTCATGATTACTTTTCCTCCTGTTCTTTTCGCAACCAAAACGTTTGCTACACAATCGCATTTTTCTAATGCTTCATCTACTATAGATTTTAAATCTAAGACTTTAGAACCACGATAAGAACCATCTGAAGTAATGACCATTTTACAATCGGCATCGTTTATTCTTGTTGCCAAAGCGGAGGAAGAAAATCCTGCAAAAACAACGGAATGAATAGCTCCAATTCTAGCACAAGCCAATACTGAAATTGCCAATTCAGGAATCATTGGAACGTAAATACAAACACGATCTCCTTTTTGTATTCCCTTAGCTTTTAAAACATTTGCAAACTTATTTACACGTTTATGCAATTCTAAATATGTAATATGTTCCGCAGGCTCGTTAACATCATTGGGTTCAAATAAAATAGCCGTTTTATTTCCTCTGGTTGCCAAATGTCTATCAATACAGTTTTCTGTAATATTTAATTGTGCACCTTCAAACCATTTTATTTCTGGTTTTGAAAAATCCCAATCTAAAACAGTATCCCATTTTTTTCTCCAACTAAAATGTTCTTCTGCAATTTCCTCCCAAAAATTTTCTGGTTCTCGTATTGATTTTCTATAAACTTGGTAATATTCTTCTAAATGTTTTATATGGTAGTTACTCATTA
>CAYPHE010000281.1:0-3526 GCA_964410075.1 uncultured Polaribacter sp. | reverse complement strand
TAAAAATTTAATCTAAAAAATCTCTAAATTTTTCAGGAATTTTTTTATTGAAAACAAAATCAGAAAAATCCTCCATATAAGCCCTTTTGCTCTTAATTACCCTACAAGGGTTTCCAACAGCTATTGAATTATCGGGAATATTTGAAGTAACTACACTATTTGCTCCAATAATTACATTATTTCCAATACAAACTTCTGGTAAAATAGTACTATTTGCACCTACCCAAACATTATTACCAATAATAATAGGTTTTGCTTTTACATGCTTTCTAAAGTTTTCTGTATTATGATTTGAAGAAATTACAGCAACACCTGGCCCTAGTTCTACATTAGATCCAAAAAAAATTCTATTATTAGCTTGAATATAATTGTTTAAATTATCACCTGGATCACATAAAATTCCTTTTTCTATTTTTTCTGGACTTAAAACTTTAGATGTAAAATGAACTGGCCACTTTACTTTTGGATTTAGGCGAAATAATTTTTGTGGAATCAAATACTGAAAAAACAATATATAATACTTTTGATAACCATATTTTGGTCTATAATATTCTGGATACAACCAGTTAATTATCCAGCCGAAAAGTAAAAAGTCTATCTTTTTAAGCATTTATTCTGTTTTTACAATAGTAAATATACCACTGCTTATTTATGTCATTAAAACACATCTTTTTAGTATTATATTCTAAGTTATTCCTTTCTAAGCTTTCTTCTAGCTGTTTAGTTATTTTTTGTGCGTTTAACCAATCGTTTTCAATAATTTTTTTCTCTAAGATAAAGTAGGGTAGAAATTTTTTTAAAGAATTTTTAATGTTTTGAATTTTTAAAGTAGAAAGAGAAGGTTGCATTTCAGTTTTAAAATTCAAATCAAAGTGTCTAAACAAGTCGCTTATAATGTCAATATAAAATTTTTTATTAATTTTTAATCGGGGTTCAATATACTTAAATGAATCTAGCAACTCTTTATCCCAAAAAGGTAATCTAAATTCATAACCAAAAAAATCATAAACATTTGCAGAATTAAATATAATTTTTGAAGATATTTCTTTAAAAATAAAATCTTCATATACCGTGTGTGGTTTTAAGTTTAAATAATTAGGATTAAAGTTTAAAAGATTTTGAACTATAATGTTCAAATGAGTATTATCTTTATTTTTACTGAAAAAGTTTTTATAAATATCTGTAGCTATTTGTTGGCTACTATTAATTTTTTCAGGTATTAATTTTACAATATATCCGCCTGCTAATGCCCCTCCATCGTGTCCAGGTATAAAAATAGCATCGTTGGGTATTAAGTTATTGTCTTTTAAATATTTTACTGCAAAATATTCTTGTAAAAAAAGCATAGAAGCATGATGAAAAGTAGACTTACAGTAGGATTTAAAAATAGGAGTATCTAAAAAACCTTCAATCAAATCGTCAGTATACTCTATAAAATGCCATTTAAAGCTAAGTTTTTTAGCAACTTTCTTAGAAAGTTCCATGTCAGTATTGCCTTTTTTTCCATAAGTAAAGCAAATAACATTTTCATATTTATAGTGCTTTAAAAATGCAACTATTAATCTTGAATCAAATCCACCACTTAAAGGGATAACAACTGTTTGACCATTTAAAGAATTTATCAACCGTTCAAAAGCAATTTTAAAACTTGAAAATACTGTTTTTTTAAGTTCATTGTAAATTGTAGTACTATATTGCTTTACTGCAGAAGAAAAACCAAACCCTTTTTTTAAAATTTTATTTTCATCAAATATTAGATATTCACTAGATTGGATTTGATATATATCTTTAAGTAGCGTTTTGTTTCCTAAACAACAACCAAAACTTTCAAATTCTCGTTGTGCTACTTCATCATATATAGCTTTTTCTTTAGGTTTTAAAATATTAATATCGTCACTTAAAATAAATGAATTATTCCTTTTTTTGTAAAAAATAGGGAATACCCTAGTTGAATCTGTAGTAACATAGCATTTATTATTTTTAATAATTACTATGGTAAACATTCCATTTAAAGAAGTGCTAATTTCTATAAACTCTTGTATAGAATTTATAGAACCCAAAAAATCTAATGCCTCGTTACCTTCAACCTTTTTATTTAGATTATCATAAAAAAAACCTTTAAAATAGATACCTACATTATCAGTATGCCATTTAAAACCATCATTTTTATTTGGGATAAATTGAATCATAAAAGAACTAAAGTTTTACTTTTTTTGCAATACTTAAAAAATAAAATAATAAGAAAATATTATACAAAATACCAATTATGGAAAACAAAGAAATAGAAATTATTATACTATTATAAAATTTGTATCCTATGTAAATACCCACAAATCGTAATATTAGTTTTAATATATCTAATTTTAAAATATTTTTTTGCTTTTTTAAGATAGTTATGATTGAAGATATAGGAGAATTAAGAAAGGAGAGAAATATTAATGGTAATAGAATACGTATATATACACCAGTATTAACCCATTTTTCTCCTAAAATAAGGTCTAAAAAAAATGATGAAATAAATATTATTGAAAAAACGATAAGCCCTGTTAATAAAAGATTTTTATAGGTCTTAATAACAAGTTTATATAAGTTTTTTTTATTATTATAAGTATCACTTGCTTTATTAAAAAAAACTTGACTTACAGATTGACTTATAAAATCTGGAGGTGTTTTTAGAAATTTAACAGCTAATCCATATAAAGCAACTTGATTAATTCCGAAAAAATTAGCAATTAAAATTATTGGTAATTCTGCCGAAAACCGATCTGAGAAACTTAATAGGCTATTAAAAATAGGAATGTCTTTATGCTTTTTTAGTAAATAAAACATTCTTTTAAAAGAAACTAGACTAAAATTTCTTTGTAAGGATTTATAAGATAAAAAAAGTAAAACAGTAAATTGTGAAATAAGACCTAGTAAATACCCCGGAACTAAACCAATACTTTTAAAACTATGTAGGCCAGTATAAATCTGAGAAGAACTTATAATAATTGATTTACTTATATTGCTTTTGGCAATATTTTTATAAAGAAAAATACGGTTATTCCAATAATTTAAAATTTCAATAGAATTTAGTAAAAATAATCCCAAAGGAATTAGATAAATAGAATGCTTTAACTTTTCAATGTTAAATAAAGAAAGAATAAAATCATTGAAAAATAAAATAATAATAAATAAAATTGAGTTTAATACAAATCCAATAAAAAAACTTAAAAAAAGTAAATTAATAGCATCTTTATCTTTTTTGGGTATTAGAATTACTAATTCTAAACTTAAAGATGTTAAAGGCCTTAAAATGTATAGACTAGAAGTAAACAATAAGTAAATACCAAAAATATCTTTATCGAATAATCTTGTTAAAATAGGTATGATTAAAAAAATTATTCCTTGACTAATTATAGAACCAGAAAAAAGAATTACAGTATTTTTAACAAACGTATTCTTTAAAAAAGAAAATAGTTGCATCTTACGGTTAGTCTAATAACAAATCAAATATAATGGAATTAAAAGGTACAAAACAAATCTT
>CAYPHE010000280.1:0-3527 GCA_964410075.1 uncultured Polaribacter sp. | reverse complement strand
AAAATTATAGAATGGTGGCTTTTAAAGATATGTCTAACGGAGATGTGTTTTTAACACGTTCTACAGCTGATACTAAAGAAACATTAGATGTTGATGGTACAGAGTATCCTTTAATAAAATTAGAGATTTCTAGAACTTCTCATCCATTTTACACTGGTAAATCTAAATTAGTAGATACTGCTGGACGTATTGATAAGTTCAAAAACAAATACGCAAAATTCAAGAAGTAATTTTCGTATTTTACAATATATAAAAAAGGCTGCCTCATTTTGGCGGTCTTTTTTTGTTTATAGAAATTTGATTTTTCGATTTTAATATTGTTAGAAAAGTTAGATATTTGAATAGAATCTAGAACGTTAAATTAGATTTATAGAATTTTAGGTCAATTTTCGATTGAAATAGATGTAAAGTAGAATTTCAAAAAATAAAAAACATGAAAACATTATTATTAATAGTTTCATTAACAATATCTTCATTATCTGTGTTTTCAAATGACGATTGGGGAAAAACAGGACATAGAACTACTGGGAAAATTGCAGAAAAACATTTGACTAGAAAGGCAAAAAAAGCCATTCACAAGCTGTTAGAAGGAGAAAGTTTGGCTTTTGTATCTACATTTGCAGATGAAATTAAATCGGACAAAAAATACAATAAATTTTATTCATGGCATTACGTAAATTTTCCTTTAGATGGCAATTATAAAGATTCAGAAAAAAATCCGAAAGGAGATTTAATTACAGGAATAAACCATTGTATTGCCGTTTTAAAAGATAATAATTCAACAAAAGAAGATAAAGTTTTTTATTTAAAAATTCTAGTTCATTTGGTTGGCGATTTACATCAACCAATGCACGTAGGTCAGGCAGAAGATAAAGGAGGTAATGATATTAAAGTAAAATGGTTTTATAAAAGCTCTAATTTGCATCGTGTTTGGGATACAGATATGATAGCCGAGTATAAAATGAGCTATACAGAATTAGCCGATAGTGTTGAGGAACTTTCTAAAACTGAAATTAATCAGATTAAAAATGGGAGTGTATTAGACTGGGTAAGTGAAACCCACGAACTGACAAAAGAGGTGTATAATTCTGTTGAAGAAAATGAAAATTTACGTTACAAATACTCTTATAAGTATTTAAGTTCTGTTAGAAAACAACTCCAAAAAGGAGGAATTCGTTTAGCAAAACTATTAAACGAAATTTTTGGATAACTGAAATAGTATAAAATTTTGTTAAGTTTTACTTAAAACACTTTCTTGCATTAGAGAACTTTGTAGTTTTAATGTATGATTACAAAGTATCTTTCTAGTATTTTAATAATATGTTATGTCTTTTTTTCTTGTAGTAAAGTAAAAAAAGAAGATAAAAAACAAGCTGCATCTACAACAACAGCTTCAATAAAGGTGAAGAGCCTTACTTACTCAGAGTTAAAACCTTTTTTAGAAAAGAAAGACAACAAAACTTATGTTATTAATTTTTGGGCAACTTGGTGTGGACCTTGTGTAAAAGAATTGCCTTATTTTGAGAGAATTAATAAACAGTATGCCAATAAAAATGTAGAGGTACTTTTAGTGAGTTTAGATTTTCCTAAACAATTAGAAAAGCAGTTGATTCCTTTTATAAAGAAAAACAAACTACAGTCAAAAGTTGTTTTGCTAGACGATGTTAATGAAAATTATTGGATTAAAGCCATCGATTCTACTTGGACAGGGGCTATACCTGCAACAATAATTTATAACAAAAATAGTAGAAAGTTTTACGAAAAATCTTTTGATTATAAAGCCTTAGAAAAAGAGTTACAATTTTTTATAAACTAAATATCTCATCATTATGAAATTATTAAAATTACTATTTGTTTGCGTTGTTATTCTTTCAACGACTGCTTTTACAATTAATTCAGAATTAGGATATAAAGTAGGTGATACTGTAGCAGATTTTTCCTTAAAAAATATTGATGGAAAAATGGTTTCACTTGCTAACTATGAAAATGCAAAAGGGTTTATTATTGTTTTTACTTGCAATACTTGTCCGTATTCTATTGCAGCAGAAGATAGAATTATTGCTTTAGATAAAAAATATAAAAGTAAAGGCTACCCTGTTATTGCAATAAACCCGAACGATCCTGCAGCAAGAAAAGGAGATGCTCCAGAGGATATGATAGTTAGAGCAAGAGAAAAAGGATTTACATTTCCGTATTTGTTTGATGATGGTCAGAAAATATACCCAAAATTTGGAGCTTCTAAAACACCTCATGTTTACATTATAAGTAAGCCAGAGATGAAAGTAGAATATATTGGCGCAATTGACAATAGTACTAGAAATCCAGATGCAGTTACCGAAAAATATGCAGAAGATGCTGTTGATGCATTATTGGCAGGAAAAAAACCTAAGCTTACAGAAACAAGAGCAATTGGTTGCTCTATAAAAACGTTGTAAAAGTTTTCTTTTAAAAGTATAAAAAGGAGACTTTTATTTAATAAAAAAGTTCTTTCAAGATAATAAAACCTTGAAAGAACTTTTTATAATTTTATGTAAGTTTTCCTAACTACTTACCCTACCTCTAATTAGAGATACAACAAATAATACTAAGAAAATAAAGAATAATATTTTTGCGATTCCTGCGGATGCTCCAGCAATTCCTCCAAAACCTAAAACGGCTGCGATTAATGCGATTATAACAAATGTAATGGTCCAACGTAACATAATAACTTTTTTTAGTTTATTAAAATAGACTTTCTATTTTTTTTTCTTATTGTAAATTTAAAGTGTTTGTCCATAGTGAGTTATTTCTTTTAAAACAATACTTAACTCATATGAAAAAGAGGCTGTTTGAAATGTAAAAAATAATTCAAAAGTCATTTTGAACTTGTCGAAATATAATTGATAATAAAAAACTTCGACAAACTCAGTTTGACAGCTAAGTATACTTTTCAGACACCCCCTTCTAAATTTAGAGGCTATAATTTTTAATAAGCTTCTTCTAAGTTTTTAATATTAGATAATCCGTACTCAATTTTTTGTTTTTGAGATGTTAAAATTGTTTTTGTACTCTCTGGTAAGCTCGTTTCAGATAAAACTTGATCATATTCTTTTATGGCAGCTTTTTCTCCTCTAATAGCTTCTTCTAAAATAGCCTCTTCGCTATCCATAGAAAATAAAGATTTTACATCCATCCATGCTCTATGTATGGTTCCTGTAGTACTTCCCCCTTTATCAATATCTTGATTAAAAGAGCTTATTTCTTCCTTTAATTCTTTACCGAAAGAATATCTTTCTTCTGCTTTAGAAGTAAAGTAATTTTTTAAAGATGTGTTTTCTGTGTTTTCCGCAGCTTTTTTAAATCCTTTTTCGGCATCATACGTCTTTTCTAACAATTGATTCAATTTGTTTCCGACTTTTTCTGTGTAAGTACTCATAATTTAATTTTTTTATTATAGTTGTTTATTTTAAGATGCCAACATTTTACATCACTATCGTATTACAAATTTAACAAGTAGATAAACAGGAGTTTAATGCAAAAAAATGTTC
>CAYPHE010000279.1:0-3529 GCA_964410075.1 uncultured Polaribacter sp. | reverse complement strand
AAACCGTTTTTAGAATAGATAATATCGGTGTAATTCCACTTCCGGCTGCAAAGCCAATATAATTTTTATTTGGTTCTGGTTGCAATTGAAATTTACCTTCAGGTGCAGAAATCTCAATGCTATCTCCAACTATTAACTGCTCAGTCGCATAAACAGAAAAAGTACCATTTTCTACCTTTTTAATAGCAACTCGTAATTCGCTACTTTTTGGAGTAGAACAAATAGAATAAGCTCTTCTTACTTCTTTGTTATCTAAAGAAGCTTTTAAAGTGATGTATTGACCTGCAGTAAAAGAAAATTCTTCTTTTAAATTTTTAGGAATATCAAAAACAACAGAAACCGCGTTTGCGGTTTCTTGTTGTATTTCTTTTATAGTTACGTTATAAAATGTTGCCATCAATCCTTTTTTTAGAGATTTCTTCACAAAGTTTAAATGACAAAGTCTGTCATTTTGAGCGAAACGAAGTAAAGTCGAAAAATCTCGAAATTATACTAAACTATTCTCTACCAAATATTCTGCTATTTGAACAGTATTTGTTGCCGCTCCTTTTCGTAAATTATCTGCAACTATCCACAAATTTAAAGTATTTTCTTGAGATTCGTCTCTACGAATTCTACCTACAAAAACCTCATCTTTATCGTGGGCATTTATTGGCATAGGATATAAGTTGTTTGCCAAATCATCTTGCACAACTACTCCTGGAGTTTCACTTAATATCTGACGAACTTCCGCCAAATCAAAATCATTCTCAAATTGCACATTAACCGCTTCTGAGTGACCTCCTGCCGTAGGAATACGAACTGCAGTTGCTGTTACCGAAAAAGAATCGTCTCTTAATATTTTTTTTGGTTCTTTAACCAATTTCATTTCTTCTTTAGTATACCCATTTTCTAAGAAGATATCGCAATGTGGCAATGCATTTCTACCTATTTTGTGTGGATAAGCCATTTCTCCTTCAACACCAGCTTCTTCGTTATCTAATTGCTGAACCGCTTTTACACCAGTTCCAGAAACAGATTGATAAGTTGAAATTACCACACGTTTCATTGTGTATTTTTTGTGTAAAGGTGCTAAAGCCATTACTAACTGTATGGTTGAACAGTTTGGATTTGCAATAATATGATCTTCTGCAGTTAATACATCTCCATTAATTTCTGGAACAACCAATTTTTTATCTGGATCCATTCTCCAAGCAGAAGAGTTGTCAATTACTTTTGTACCAACAGCTGCAAATTTTGGTGCCCATTCTAAAGAGGTATCTCCTCCTGCAGAAAACAAAGCGATATCTGGTTGTAAAGCAACAGCATCTTCTAAAGTAACCACAGTAAATTCTTTACCTTTATATGATAACTTTTTTCCTGCAGATCTTGCAGAAGCCACAGGAATAAATTCCGTTATTGGCAAATTACGTTCTTCTAATACTTTCAACATTACAGTACCTACCATTCCAGTTGCACCAACTACTGCTACTTTCATTTTTTTTAGTTTTAACGTGTCCTTAAATTTTAAGACATTTTATTTTAATTTCTGCTTTCGCAGAAAATACAGTTTATCTGTTCTTTTTAAAAAAACTCTAAAAAGCATTTTCTGGAGTGCAAAGATGTAAACAAATTTGAATTGCACCAGCGTTTTGTAAATATTTAGCAACATTTTTGATAATGTTTAAAATTTAACAAACTGATATATTTTTTAAATAAAAAATCTGCAACAACTAAATTTAATTTAGTCATTGCAGATAAAAAAACTAAAAACACATAATAAAAACCTAGTCTTAAGCCATGCTTAATTTTTGTTGATTTTTGAGTTTAGATTTTGTGATAGACATTTTCATTAATATAGATATAATGAGTGCTACTACAAATAAACCTGCAAAAATCAATAATGTTGTATCTAAAGAACCTGTCTTCTCTTTTACTAAATCGTAAATAGTTGGGCCAATTACTCCTGCCAAACCCCAAGCAGCTAAAACCATTCCGTGGATTGCCCCTAACTGTTTTGTTCCAAATAAATCTCCAAGAAAAGCGGGCAAGGTTGCAAAACCTCCTCCATACATGGTAATTACTGTAAATAATACAATTAAAAAAACACTTTCAACTCCTATTTTGGGTAAGAAGTAAAAAGCTAAAATCTGAAAAACAAAGAATACAATAAACGTATTTTCCCTACTCAAATAATCAGATAAAGACGACCACATAATTCTTCCTAAACCATTAAACACCCCAATAAAACCGACAATTCCTGCCGCTTGCATGGGTGTATAATTCAACTTTTCTTGCATCATTGGGCTAGCTGCAGAAATAATTGCAATTCCACAAGCAATATTAATAAACATCATCATCCAGATGTAATAAAAACGAGGAGACTGTAAAGATTCGTTAGCAGTTACATTTGAAATATCTTTTTGTATTGGTTTAGTAATTTTCCCATCAGTACTTTGTACGGTATAATTTTCTGGAGGACGTTCTATATATCTTGCAGATGATAGGATTAATACTGAATAAATAATTCCTAAAACATAAAATGCATTTGCCACACCAACAGTTTCAAAAAGTTTTGCCATAACTGGACCAAAAATTAATGCAGCAAAACCAAAACCCATAATTGCCATTCCTGTAGCCAAACCTCTTTTATCTGGAAACCATTTCACTAAAGTACTTACAGGTGTTATGTAGCCTAAACCTAAACCAATTCCGCCAATAATACCGTAACACAAATAGAACATCCATAACGATTCTAATTGAACAGCTAAACCAGAACCTAATATTCCTACTCCGTAAAAAACTCCTGCAGTAGTTCCACTAACTTTTGGACCAACTTTTTCGACCCATCTCCCTAAAAACGCAGCAGAAAGTCCCAACAACAAAATTGCGATTTTAAAGGCCCATTTAATAACACTCCCCTCAACACCAAAGATGTCTTTTACAGGATTTGTCATTACAGAATACGCATAAACCGAACCAATAGAAATATGAATACCTACCGCAGAAGCTGCTATTAACCATCTATTTTTTAATTTTTGTGAATTCATCTTTTATTTTTTTAATTGATAGTTACTTCTTTAAAATAACTACGTAATATTTTTGAAGCCTGTTGCAATTCTTTTTCTGTATTTTCTCTAGCTTCTTTTAAAGGATAATCCCAACCTAAAGCTTCCCACTTGTGGACACCTAATTTATGATAAGGCTGTAATTCAATTTTTTCTATAGTTTGATAATCTTTAAAATAGCAACCCAATTTGTGTAACAATTCTGGAGTATTGGTAATTTCTGGAATCAACACATAACGCAACCACATCTTTTTTCCTGATTTTTCTCTGTGTTCTGCAAAATTAAAAGTGGTTTCTTTATTTTGAACTTGCGTGATAAACTGAAAACCATCCTCTGTCATGTGCTTGATATCTAACATTACTAAATCTGTATACTCATCTAGTAATTCCATAACTGGATGATTCAAGATTCTTCCATTAGTATCTAAATTGGTATGAATGCCTTCTTCATGCAAACGTTTAAAAAAAGGAATCAAATTTTG